>NZ_JBFRLK010000035.1:0-32211 GCF_041469805.1 Vibrio sp. 10N.286.48.C11
CCGGAAAGCCGCGATGAACCAATAAAAAGCGCCACCCGAGGGCAGCGCTTATTAAATACGATCAGCTAATCAATATTACTGACGACGCATTGCGTCAAAGAACTCATCGTTCGTTTTCGTCATTGCTAGCTTGTCGATAAGGAATTCCATTGCGTCGATTTCGCCCATTGGGTGAACAATCTTACGCAGGATCCACATCTTCTGTAGTTCATCGTTCTTGGTAAGAAGCTCTTCACGACGAGTACCAGAGCGGTTGAAATCAATCGCTGGGAATACGCGTTTTTCAGCAATCTTACGGTTAAGGTGCAGTTCCATGTTACCTGTACCTTTGAATTCTTCGTAGATAACTTCATCCATCTTAGAACCAGTATCAACCAGTGCTGTTGCGATGATCGTTAAGCTACCGCCTTCTTCTACGTTACGTGCCGCACCGAAGAAACGCTTTGGACGATGTAGAGCATTCGCATCAACACCACCAGTAAGAACTTTACCTGATGAAGGAATCACAGTGTTGTAAGCACGAGCTAGACGAGTAATAGAATCCAGTAGGATAACTACATCTTTCTTGTGTTCAACAAGGCGCTTCGCTTTCTCGATAACCATTTCTGCAACTTGTACGTGGCGAGATGCTGGCTCATCGAATGTTGAAGCAACTACTTCGCCTTTAACTAGACGCTGCATTTCTGTTACTTCTTCTGGACGCTCATCGATAAGTAGAACCATTAGTTCACACTCAGGATGGTTACGTGCAATGCTTTGAGCAATGTTTTGCAGAAGCATTGTCTTACCCGCTTTAGGCGGAGCAACAATCAGACCACGCTGACCTTTACCAATTGGAGATGCAAGGTCAAGAATACGAGCCGTAATATCTTCAGTCGCACCATTACCCGCTTCCATCACCATACGTTCGTTAGCGTGAAGAGGAGTAAGGTTTTCGAAAAGAATCTTGTTACGTGCGTTGTCTGGCTTGTCGTAGTTAACCGTGTTTACTTTAAGCAGTGCAAAGTAACGCTCACCGTCTTTAGGTGGACGGATTTTACCGCCAATAGAGTCACCTGTACGTAGGTTAAAACGACGAATTTGGCTTGGTGATACGTAGATATCATCTGGGCCAGCCAGGTATGAACTGTCGGCGCTACGTAGGAAACCAAAACCGTCTTGAAGAATTTCTAGAACACCATCACCAAAGATGTCTTCACCACTTTTTGCATGCGCTTTAAGGATGGAGAAGATAATGTCTTGTTTTCTTAGGCGAGCTTGATTTTCAAGACCTAAGCTTTCGCTAAGTTTAACAAGCTCAGACACAGGTCTGTTCTTCAGTTCAGTAAGATTCATAGTGGTGGAAGTTTGTTTAGTCAAAATAGGATCTGTTTTCTTAAGTTAAGAAGGATTTGGTCACAGGATCGACCAAGAAGAGAAATTCGTTCAATTAACGTGCGATAAATTAGCACTAAAACTAAGACTAGTCCATAGCTTAGAAAAAACAAAACCGCGCATTTGTTAACTGCACGGTTTCTTTTCAAATGCTGACCTGATTAAAGGTTAGCGTCTAAGAACTCTTTAAGTTGAGTTTTAGATAATGCACCAACTTTAGTCGCTGCTACGCCGCCATCTTTGAAAAGAAGTAGCGTTGGAATACCGCGAATACCAAACTTTGGTGGAGTACCAGCATTTTGGTCGATATTTAATTTACCGATTGTGAGCTTGCCTTCGTACTCGTCTGCGATTTCATCAAGAATCGGCGCAATCATTTTACATGGACCACACCATTCTGCCCAAAAATCAACAAGAACAGGGCCTGCAGCATTGATTACATCGTTATCAAAACCGTCATCAGTTAGCTGCAAAATCTTATCACTCATCTTCCACTCCAATGTATTTTTTAGAACTGGTTGGATGATAACCAGTAAATAGATGCCCTATTGGAATGTATTTACTTTCGTATTGCAAGCTTAAGCTGATATTCTATAGCAATGAAAAAGACGCATATCACAGAGCAAAAGTTCGCCGACTTGGATTTACTTCCGCAAGTCATTGAAGGATTGGAGAAAAAAGGGTTCGATTATTGTACCCCTATCCAAGCCTTGGCGCTCCCGGTACTGCTCACCGGCCAAGACATTGCAGGCCAGGCCCAAACGGGTACTGGTAAAACGCTTGCGTTTCTTACTGCTACTTTTAACCACCTGCTAAAAACACCTGAGCATGAAGGGCGTAAGCCTAACCAGCCACGTGCGATTATTATGGCACCAACGCGTGAACTCGCGATTCAGATCTACAACGATGCTGACTCTCTGGTTGAAAGCACAGGTATCAAGGCAGCACTTGCTTACGGTGGCGAAAGCTACGACAAGCAACTAGGTAAAATCGAAGAAGGCGCAGATATCTTAATTGGTACGACTGGCCGCATCATCGATTTCTACAAGCAGAAGGTATTTAACCTTAACCACATTCAAGCTGTTGTTCTTGACGAAGCTGATCGCATGTTCGATCTTGGTTTCATCAAAGACATCCGCTTCTTGTTCCGCCGTATGCCTGAGCCAAAAGATCGCCTGAACATGCTGTTCTCTGCGACATTGTCTTACCGCGTACAAGAGCTAGCGTTCGAACACATGCACAACCCAGAGCATGTTGTTGTTGAGCCAGAGCGTAAAACAGGTCACCGCATTCAGGAAGAGCTGTTCTACCCATCAAACGAACACAAAATGGCACTGCTGCAGACTCTAGTTGAAGAAGAGTGGCCAGAGCGCGCTATCATCTTCGCTAACACTAAGCACAAATGTGAGTCTGTTTGGGGTCACCTAGCTGCAGATGGTCACCGTGTTGGCCTGCTAACTGGCGATGTTCCTCAGAAGAAACGTGAAAAGATTCTTGAGCAATTCACTAAAGGTGATGTTGACCTGCTTGTCGCAACCGACGTTGCAGCACGTGGTCTACACATTCCTCAAGTAACACACGTATTCAACTTCGACCTACCTGATGACTGTGAAGATTACGTTCACCGTATCGGCCGTACAGGTCGTGCTGGTGCAAGTGGTCACTCGATCAGCTTTGCTTGTGAAGATTACGCAATCAACTTGCCACCAATCGAAGAATACATTGAGCACGCGATCCCTGTGTCTGACTACGATGCTTCTGCACTGCTAGAAGATCTACCAGCACCATTGCGCTTACGTACACGTAACCCGCAACAACGCCGCTCAAACAACAATGGCCCACGCAACGGGAACCGTAAACCAAACCAGAACCGTCGCCCACGCCAACCGCGTCATAACAAGGAAGCTTAGTCGCTTATGAGTCAAACAGTGTCACCCCCGCTTTACGCTGCAATCGACCTCGGGTCGAACAGTTTTCATATGCTCGTTGTGCGTCATATCGATGGCAGCGTACAAACCATGGCTAAAATTAAGCGCAAAGTGCGTTTAGCTGCAGGCTTAGATGAAAATAATGCGCTTAGTACAGAAGCCATGCAGCGCGGTTGGGACTGTTTGAGTCTCTTTGCAGAGCGACTGCAAGATATTCCGAAAGAAAATATCCGCATTGTCGGTACAGCGACCCTACGTACTGCTATCAATGTGGATATATTTCTAGAGAAAGCGAACCAGATCCTTGGTTACGACATCAATGTTATCTCCGGAGAAGAAGAAGCTGCGACTATCTATAAAGGCGTAGCACACACTTCTGGTGGCAGCGGCCGCCGACTGGTTGTTGATATTGGTGGCGCAAGCACCGAGATGATCATTGGTGAAGGCTTCTCAGCGAAAGCACTAACCAGCCTAAAGATGGGCTGTGTTACTTGGCTTGAGCGCCACTTTAAAAACCGCCAATTAACCGCTACCAACTTTAACAACGCCATTGAAGCGGCGAAGTCGACGTTGGCTCCTATCCTAGATAGCTACACTGATATCGGATGGGATGTGTGTGTGGGCGCCAGCGGTACCGTTCAAGCACTGCAAGAGATCATGTTGGCGCAAGGCATGGATGAAGTGATTACTCATGCCAAACTTAAGCGTCTACAGAAACAAGCGATGATTACTGAGCGCTTGGAAGAGCTAGAAATCGAAGGACTTACCCTTGAACGCGCATTAGTGTTCCCGAGTGGCCTTTCCATTCTTATTGCTATTTTTGAGTTGCTTGAAATAGATTCAATGACACTCGCAGGCGGCGCACTCCGGGAAGGCCTAGCCTACGAGATGGTTGATGAGCTTCGCCAAGAAGATATCCGAGCGCGTACCATTAAGAGTGTTCAATCACGCTACCAAATGGACGTAAGCTACGGTGAACAAGTTGCTGTAGTCGCACAAACGCTGCTAGACCAAGCGGGCGCCGAAGCGTGGGTTTCAGAACCTCAAGCTGGTGTGCTATTGCAAACGGCAGCTAAGCTTCACGAGATTGGTTTAACCATCGATTTCAAAAAAGGCGGTGAGCACAGCGCTTATCTGCTGCAAAACTTAGACCTACCTGGCTTTACTCGAGCGCAAAAGCACTACTTGGGTGAGTTAACTCGTCGCTACCGTGAACAGTTAACCTCATTACCAGAGCAACACGCTATCTCAGGCACCAGCAGCAAGCGTATTTTACGTATTCTGCGTTTGGCTATTTTGTTAACTCACCGTCGTAACCCAGCGCTAGAGCCTGAGTTCAAACTGACGACGAATGACAACAATCTAACCCTAACGCTTTCTAAGCAATGGTTAGCTGACAATCCGCTGACCGCTGCAGAGCTAGAGCTCGAGTCGAATAGACAAACCGATATTGGCTGGCCATTGAATATTAAATGCCTCTGATATTAGTATCTGACGCTAGAAATTAAAAAAGCCCAAGTTAGTAGACTAACTTGAGCTTTTTCTTATCGCTGCATTAATGCTTTGTGTTACAAATCTCAAACTTAAGCGTTCACGCCTGTCGCTTTAAAGTCAGGGTTCACTGCGGTTAGCTTTCTAACAATGTAGTTAAGAAGCACACCGTACATAGGCACGAACAAGCCTAGGCTGATGATAAGTTTGAATCCGTAATCGACTAAGGCAATCTCAGTCCAATGCTCGGCCATGAATGGATCTGGGCTTTGGTAGAAAGCAATCGCAAAGAAAGCGATGGTATCAATAGCATTACCGAATAACGTTGAACACGTTGGGGCAACCCACCACTGTTTAAGCTGACGTAGGCGGTTGAAAACATGCACATCCAAGATCTGACCCAGTAAATAAGCCATGAAGCTCGCCGCGGCGATACGTGCAACAAACAAGTTGAACTCACCTAGTTGGCTAAAGCCTTGGAATGAACCTTCAAAGAACACCACTGACAAGAAATAAGAAACGGCCAGCGCTGGTAGCATCACTAAGAAAATGATTTTACGGGCAAGCTGCGCGCCAAAAATGCGTACGGTCAGATCGGTCGCTAGGAAGATAAACGGGAAAGTGAAAGCACCCCAAGTGGTGTGCATACCGAAGACGGTAAAAGGTAGCTGAACCAGATAGTTGCTTGACGCAATAATCACCAAATGGAACAAAACTAATAGTGCTAAGGCTTTGCGCTGTTGCGCAGGGGTAAAGTTACTCATGCTGTACCTTTTTAGTTTGGTTTGGGGGTGAGGGAACCCAAATCGAGTCATTTCTTCGAATAATCCAAGAAAGCTCTTACCAATAATGTGAATTAAAAAATGTATCTAAAAATTGCTCTGCTGAGCGGCGGGCGATTATACATTAATCAATATTGGCTGCAACGGTGAGAACAAACGCAAACGTTTATTCTCACTTTTATTGGTGAATAGCTCTAGAAGCTGTGTTTTAGAAGAGATGCCAAAAGTTAAAAACCGCGCTTGAAAAGCGTCGCGAGATAATCAAACTCTTCTCGGCTTTCTTCAGCGTTTAACGACTCAAACCAAATTGATTCACTGTAATGTTCGGACTTTAAGAACATTCGGCAATCTTCAAAATCAATCAACCAAGAATGCATATCGGCGTCCCATTGCTTTTCAACAACTGACGCTGACAACAACGCCACCAGCTTTTCACCTAGCACTTCATAAGAATCAAAATCAAAACTTGGAGACGTAATCAATAAACGCCCTTCCTCAGCTAAATACTCTCTTAAGCCAAATTCTGTTTGTGTTGTCATGTCCCTATCAACCTTATTCTTTTTCTATTAGTTAGACGTTTCTCGCAAACTAGCCGTGTGTGGTGATGTGTTCTTGAATCAGATCTAGGAATGGGTCTGCGTACTTATCCAGTTTACGTTGACCGACACCGTTGACTGCCAGCATTTCTCCGTATGAAGTAGGTAGTATTTCAGCCATATCAATCAAGGTCGCGTCGCTGAATACCACATATGGTGGCAAGCCATCTTCATCAGCAATCGACTTACGCAGCTTACGCAGTTTCGCAAACAGCTTCTTATCGTAATTCTTGCTGCTTAACTTATCGGACTTAGCATTACGCACCGCTGTATCTAAACGAGGAACAGCCAATTCCAAAGACATCTCACCGCGCAGCAGCGGGCGGGCTTCTTCTGTTAGCTGTAAAGTTGAGTTACGAGTGATGTTCTGGAACAGCAAGCCTTTATGAATCAGCTGACGGAAGATACTGATCCAGTAATCATGACTGTGATCGCGGCCAATACCGTAGGTAGATAGCTTATCGTGACCATTATCACGGACACGAATATTCTGCATACCACGCATCACTTCGACTACGTAGCCCATACCAAACGACTGATTGACACGGTACACACAAGACAACGCCTTCTGCGCTTCTTTAGTCGCATCAAAATGCTTAGGTGGATCGAGGCAGATATCGCAGTTGCCACATTGCTTCTCGCGATATTCGCCAAAATAGTTAAGCAGAACCTGACGACGACACGTTTGCGCTTCAGCAAAGGCACTCATCGCATTCAGCTTGTGCATCTCAACTTGTTTCTGTGGGCCTTCTTCTTTCTCATCCAGCATACGACGCAGCCAACCCATATCAGCCGGGTCAAACAACATCATCGCTTCAGCAGGCAAACCATCACGACCTGCACGGCCTGTCTCTTGATAGTAAGACTCGATATTACGTGGGATATCAAAGTGCACCACGAAACGTACGTTGGGTTTGTTGATGCCCATACCGAAAGCCACAGTCGCGACCACGATCTGAATATCATCGCGTTGGAAGGCTTCTTGAACGTAAGCACGCTCATCGGTGTCCATACCAGCGTGATAACCCGCGGCGCGAATACCGTTATTGCACAGCTTCTCGGTCACCATCTCCACTTTCTTACGGCTACCACAGTAGATGATGCCGCAATTGCCCTTTTGTGTTTCTAGGTAGCGAACCACCTGTGACACGGGTTTGTGCTTCTCAACCAAGTTGTAGCGAATATTAGGGCGATCAAAGCTGCCTAAGTAAGTATGCGGGTCCAGGAGCTGTAGGCGCGAGATAATATCTTTACGCGTCGCATCATCAGCGGTTGCTGTGAGCGCCATGTAAGGCACATGCGGAAAGTACTGTTTAAGCTGGCCTAATGATGCGTATTCAGGGCGGAAGTCGTGACCCCATTGAGAGATACAGTGCGCTTCATCGACTGCAATCATTGAAAGCGGTAAACCTTGAAGACGCTCGATAAAGTCACGCATCAACACGCGCTCTGGCGACACATACACCATTTTCAGCTGACCTGAGTTCATGCGATTGAACACATTCAGCAATTGGTCACGTGGCATTGAAGAGTTAATACACTCAGCAGCAACACCATTGGCCTTCAGTTGATCGACTTGGTCTTTCATCAACGAGATCAGCGGCGAGATAACCAGAGTCAGCCCTTCACGAACCAAAGCAGGGATTTGGTAACACAGAGATTTACCACCACCGGTTGGCATAATCACCAAGCTGTCTTTGCCTTCAACGGCCAAATCAATGACCTCTTGCTGACCATCGCGAAAGCTTTGATAGCCGAACACATCTTGCAAGATGGTTTGCGCATCATTCGCGGGAGTTGGTATTTGCTCAGCAATCAGAGTGGCGGTCATTGTGGTTCCTAATCGAGGTATGAAATCAGCAAGCATCTTCGGCAAGCAAGTCGCACATTGTAGAGGGGAACGCTGGCGAATTAAACCGCAAATTGTTAGGTGAAAAGGGTTATCGCTCCTATACTGACCAACTCTCTTATAAATCTTATTAATAAGCACTCAGTGCTAGAGAAAGATGCATGACACAGGAAGAACAACAACGTACGCGCCAAGGAGTTTTGCTTGCCGTCGGCGCTTACACAATGTGGGGTATCGCCCCTATATATTTCAAATCTTTAAGTGACGTTTCCCCGTTAGAGATCCTCAGCCACCGTGTAGTATGGTCTTTTTTCCTACTCGCTTTCTTACTGCACATTGGCCGCAGCTGGCGTAAAGTCCGCGACACCTTGACCTCAAAACCAAAAATGCTCTATTTGGTAGCGACGTCTATTTTGGTGGGTGCTAACTGGCTGATCTTTATCTGGGCGGTTAATTCCAATCATATGCTCGATGCCAGCTTAGGGTATTACATCAACCCACTGATTAACGTCTTGCTTGGGATGCTGTTCCTTGGCGAACGTTTACGCAGACTACAGTGGTGTGCGGTTGCGCTAGCGGCTGTCGGAGTCCTTATCCAATTGATAGCCTTTGGCTCAATTCCTATTGTCGCTATCGCATTAGCCTTTAGTTTTGGTTTCTACGGCTTGCTACGTAAGAAAGTTAGCTTAGAGGCACAAACAGGTTTGTTCATTGAAACCCTAGTAATGTTGCCTCTCGCTGCAACGTACTTACTGTTTATTGCCGATAGTCCAACCTCAGACTTATCAATGAACCCGATGCAGCTCAACCTATTACTGGTTGCTGCTGGTGTGATTACAACCATCCCTTTACTGTGTTTTACGGGTGCAGCTACGCGATTAAAACTATCGACACTGGGTTTCTTCCAGTACATCGGTCCAAGCTTAATGTTCTTATTGGCCGTGCTGATTTATGGTGAAGCCTTTACGTCAGACAAAGCTGTTACCTTTGCCTTTATTTGGGGGGCATTAGTGGTATTCAGCTTTGATGGTTTGAGTAACAACAAGAAGAACAAACAAGCTAAACAAAAGAACTGATCGTTTTTTACAAGACAACTGCGAGTGACGAAGATAAGCTTGGTTGAATTGATGACTATTTAACCAAGCTTTTTTGTACCATGGATAAAGTCCACTACTACTCTACCCCAACAGAAGATATCAGCCTGATCCAAGCTCAATACCAAGAGTTTGCCTTTCAGCGCCACTATCATTTGGACTTTCACATTGGCTTAATAACAAAAGGCCAACAAAAGTTTGTCTATCAAGGTGCGAGTCACCATGTCGGAGCTGGCCAAGTTGTTATCATGCCACCTGATGAGCTGCATGATGGGCACTCCAAACTCGATTCAGGTTATCAAGTCAGCGTGTTTGCAGTTTCTCCCCAATGGTTTCAAGATCTTGCCGATCCCAAGCAAAATGGTCACACATTAGGCTTTTCAGAGTTGATCCTCTCCGATCAAGCTGCGTTTTTACAATTGTGTAACCTACACCGTCTTTTAATAACTCAAAACATCAGCCAACTCGCTCAAGATTGCTTACCATTCGAGGGATTCTCGACGATCGTCGATCGTTATGCCAAATTTGGATCGAAGAGTGACATCAAACTGGGCAATCAATCGATTGATACACTCAAAGACTATTTGATGGCGAATTTGGATCAGCCAGTGCGATTAGAACAACTGTCTGAGCTGTGCGGCTTAACCACAACTCAATTCCAACGCCACTTTAAGAACAGAATGGGTATCACCCCTTACGCGTGGCTGAGCCGTTTGCGTATGGAACAGAGCATGCGCCTGATTAAATCTGGGATCTGTGGTACTAAGGTCGCGCACCAAGTAGGCTTCTATGATCAAGCACACTTCTCCAAAGCATTCAAAACCACATTCGGCGTACCACCTTCACAAATCAACTAAGTGTTGATAATTTACAATTGCTCGATTTCAAATCGCGGTAAGCTACGCTCAATACGATTACTTATTTAATAATAGCGGCAACGTTATTGAGAACTGACATGAACGAAGTCACCATACTGATCACCCTCGCCTCTATCCATTTCATCGCTTTGATGAGCCCCGGCCCAGACTTTGCGTTAGTCGTGCAAAATGCGACACGCCACGGCAGACAAACAGGCTTGTACATTGCGCTTGGTTTATCTTGCGGGATCTTACTGCATTCGTTGCTGAGCCTGACGGGAATCAGTTACCTAGTCCACCAGCAACCAACCCTATTTGCCATTATCCAATTGGCTGGCGGTAGCTACTTGCTCTACTTAGGCTACGGTGCCCTCAAAGCAACCTGGCAAATCATTCAGAACCACGACGATGACGACGATACCATCAATGCCAAAGATCTTATTTTGACCAACAAGCGTCAGGCATTTTCGAAAGGGTTTGCGACCAATATTCTCAACCCAAAGGCTTTGGTGTTCTTTATCAGCTTGATGTCGAGCTTAGTGCCTGCCGACATGTCTCTATCAGGTAAAGGTTTTGCGCTTATCATCCTGTTTGGTCTGTCTCTGTTTTGGTTTTCACTACTGGCGTGGATGCTTTCGACTAAGGCTCTACAGAAGAAACTGAGCGAAGCAACGGTATACATCGATGGCTTATGTGGCGTCGTATTCAGCCTGATTGGCGCGAGTATTCTTTGGCAGTCGCTGTCCGGTTTAATCGCTTAAATTCGAATCAAGATTACAATTCGTTAACAACGCACTGGCTATCTAATCTTTCCACTGCCAATCTAGCTCTGCATATTAAAAGGAGAAGATCATGCAGTGGAAAACAAAACTAACAACCCTCGCCACTTCTACCCTACTTTTTGCCTCTCACGTCAGTTGGGCAAATCAAGCTGCCGATTCCGTCGCACCCGAACAAAGTAGTGGTTTAGAAACCAAACAACTCGTTAAAGCCAACGATTGGATGGTCACCGCAGCCAACCCTCTTGCAACACAAGCCGGTGCTGATGTACTTGTTCGTGGTGGTAACGCAATTGACGCCATGGTTGCCGTGCAGCTTATGCTTGGCTTGGTGGAACCTCAGTCATCAGGTATTGGTGGCGGCGCTTTCCTTGTCTATTTTGATGGCAAAGACAAACAGCTCAAGACCTACGATGGTCGTGAAACCGCACCACTTGATGCAACACCACGTCTATTCCAAGATGAGAGCGGACAACCACTTAAGTTTTACGATGCTGTGGTTGGTGGTCGCTCAGTGGCGACACCGGGAACAGTCCAATTGCTGTGGGACACTCACCAAAAATACGGCAAGTTAGAGTGGGCATCGCTGATCAAACCTATCGCTCAACTGGCTGAAAAAGGTTTTACCATCAGCCCACGTTTAGCGACCTTGATTGAAAATGACCAAGAGCGACTAAGCCGCTTTGCGACAACTAAAGCCTACTTCTTTAACGCCGATGGCAGCCCAAAAACCGCAGGTACGCTACTTAAGAACCCAGAATACGCTGCAACGCTAAACGCTATCTCAAAGGATGGTGCTATGGCTTTCTATCAAGGCGAGATTTCTGCTGACATCATCAACACAGTTCAAACGGCTAAAGGTAACCCGGGCGTCTTGGCGCAAAAAGACTTCGATGCGTATTCGATTAAGCAGCGCGAGCCGGTTTGTTCTGCTTATGAAAGCTACCAAGTGTGCGGAATGGGTCCACCAAGTTCAGGTGCATTAACGGTTGGGCAGATCTTAGCGATGACCGAGCAGTTTGATCTTAAATCATGGGGACCAAACGACGCGAAATCTTGGCAAGTGTTAGCAGACGCTTCTCGTTTGGCCTTTGCAGACCGTGGTATGTACATGGCAGACCAAGATTACGTGCCAATGCCAACCCAAGGGTTAGTGAATACTGACTATTTGCAAGAGCGTGCCCAGCTAATTACTGCTGGAAAGGCATTAGAAAGTGCACCATCAGGCACCCCACCGTGGGATCACGCCATACTGCAAAGCCAAGATGTGTCTATTGAACTGCCTTCCACCAGCCACTTCAATATTGTCGATAGCGATGGCAATGTCGTATCGATGACCACCACAATTGAGAACGCATTTGGCTCACGCTTGATGGTAAGAGGCTTCCTACTCAATAACGAACTAACCGACTTCTCATTCAAGACTCATAACGATGGCAAACCTATCGCCAACCGACTCGAGCCGGGTAAGCGCCCACGTTCTTCAATGGCACCAACCATCATCATGCAAGACGATAAACCTTACATGGCGATTGGCTCTCCGGGTGGCAGTCGTATCATAGGTTATGTGGCACAAGCGATCATTGCCCACACCCAATGGGACATGGATATTCAGCAAGCGATCAACCAACCACACTTCCTAAACCGCTTCGGTACCTTAGATTTGGAAAAAGGAACATCAGCGGAAAACTTCAAACCTGAGCTAGAAAAGATGGGATTTGAGGTCAACGTTCGCGATCTTAACTCGGGTTTACACGCTATTCGCATCACAAAAGACGGGTTAGAAGGTGCTGCAGACCCTCGTCGTGAAGGTGCGGCTATCGGCCAATAAGAGAAAATACTCCCTTTTTACTCCCTGTCTTGTGCGAGATCTCTCACAAGGCAGTGAGTAAATATCGATATTTAACTGCGAAATTAAGCACCAAGATATCGTAACCAACTGAAAATAAACAATACGTACGTTTATCATTCAAATAATTATATAGAAATTCGCTTATGCACCATTGCTGATAAATAAGGAATCGGTAATATGAATGGTGTCGGAAGGATGCTGACACGGAACAGGAAACGCCAAGGACTTGGTTATCTTCAGGATGAAGATTCGATTACTCAGGATGAATAATCGGCATGGATAGCGAAATGGACATTGAATGGACGCAATAGTAACTAGGATGGTTGCTACTAAGGAAAGACAATGGACACCTCTGGACGAGGAAAGGACTGAACATCAGGATGATGTAAAGGACACCGCTCAAGGAACAAGTGACGCGCGCTAACGAGGATTGTTGGCAGATCAGGATAAGATCAAGGACACCGCTAGGAAGGCGACGAAAGGAATACGCTGAAGGATAACAGCACACTATCATGGATTTGATGCATGGAGCACACTTAGTAGCCGGATTGCTGCGAGTAAGACTATAGACCCCGATGAGCGCAAGCTCTCGGGGTTTTTCTTTATCTGCCGCTTCATTTATTCCCTCTCAAGCAAATAAATCAAAGACCTTTGATTACAATTCTGACATTTAAAGCATTCACTTCTTAACCACTTCAGAGTAACGTAAGTCGAACTAGGCTCAACTAGTTTCATAACCATAATTAAACTAAGGACAATTCATGTCACACGTTACCTTCAAAGGCGCTGCTGTACCGCTAACAGGCACATTCCCACAAACTGGCGAACAAGCACCAAGCTTTGCACTTGCTGCAGGCGATCTTTCTGAACTGACTCTTGCTTCTCTTGAAGGCAAGAAAGTGGTTCTAAACATCTTCCCAAGCATCGACACCGCAACTTGTGCAACGAGCGTACGTACGTTCAACGCAAAAGCGGCTGAGCTTGAAAACACGGTTGTGGTTTGTATTTCTGCTGACCTACCGTTTGCTGCGGGTCGCTTCTGCGAATTAGAAGGTATTGAAGGCGTTCAACACGCTTCAACTTTCCGTTCTCCTGCGTTCGCATCAGACTACGGCGTAGCGATTGCTGAAGGTCCACTATCAGGTCTAACTACACGTGCAGTTGTGGTTGTTGATGAAAAAGGCGTGGTAACACACAGCGAGTTGGTTGCAGAGATCACTGAAGAACCAAACTACGAAGCGGCACTTGCAGCACTGTAAGTGTTCTTTCTGGGCAGAAATGCCTTAAGCTCGATTCAACCTATTTAGACTGGTTCCGAGCAATAAAAAGAGCAGCCATTGGCTGCTCCTTCTGTTTTTAATGTGGATTACTTTTAAATGCTGAACGATTTTTAAAGACCAAACGGCTTTCTAGATACTGAAGTAACGGATTACAGCTGTTCTAAACGCGCGTAAGCCGTCACTAACCACTTAATGCCTTCACCGTTAAACGCGACTTGAACTCGGCTTTGCGGGCCACTTCCCTCGAAGTTGATGATGGTACCTTCACCAAACTTAGGGTGCTTAACGCGAGAGCCTAAGCTAAAGCCTGTTTCGTTGAAATTCTCTTTCACGGCAGTTTGGCTAAAGCGACCGCTGCTTGCAGGACGGCTCACTTGCGCCTTCATACGTACTTCATCCAGACAGGTCTCTGGTAGTTCACGAATAAAGCGAGATGGTTTGTGGTACTTATCCTGGCCATACAATCGACGCATCTCTGCGTAAGTGATGTACAGCTTCTCCATCGCACGAGTCATGCCTACATAGCACAGGCGACGCTCTTCTTCTAAACGCCCCGCTTCTTCGGCCGACATCTGGCTTGGGAACATGCCTTCTTCGACACCCACCATGAACACCATTGGAAACTCTAGGCCTTTAGCACTGTGCAAAGTCATTAACTGAACCGCATCGTCAAACTCATCGGCCTGACCTTCACCCGCTTCCAAAGCTGCGTGAGTTAAGAACGCCGTCAGCATGCTCATCTCATCCGCTTCTTCCGGCTTTTCAAACTGGCGCGTTGCCGTTACCAATTCTTCCAAGTTCTCGATACGTGCCTTCGACTTCTCACCCTTCTCTTGCTCGTACATAGCAAACAGACCCGACGATTTAATCACGTGGTCGGTTTGTTCATGCAGGCTAAGTTCCAACGTGTCATCTTCAAGCGCATTAATCAGCTCGATAAAACGACTTAATGCGCCCGCAGCACGACCGGGTAGCACTTGCTCTTCTATCAAAGCAACACTGGCTTCCCACATGGTTGCACCACGATCACGAGCAGCAAGACGAATCGTTTCTAACGTTTTATCACCCAAGCCACGCGTTGGCGTGTTTACCACACGCTCAAACGCCGCATCATTACCGCGATTGCTCATTAGGCGCATGTAGCTCAAGGCGTCTCTAATTTCTTGACGCTCGAAGAATCGCATGCCGCCGTAAATTCGATAAGGTAGACCAGCTTGGATCAAAGCTTCTTCAAGAACACGCGATTGTGCGTTGTTACGATATAGCATTGCCGTATCTTCTAACGCACCGCCTTTCTCCTGCCACTCTTTGATTTTGCTAACCGTGAAACGCGCTTCATCTAACTCGTTATAAGCAGAGTAAACAGAGATTGGCTCGCCATCGTTGCCATCAGTCCACAGCTCTTTACCCATACGCTCGGTGTTGTTTGAGATAAGCTCATTCGACGCCTGAAGAATGGTTTTGGTTGAACGGTAGTTTTGTTCAAGTCGAACCGTTGAAGCGCCTGGAAATTCATCCAAGAACTTCTGAATATTTTCAATTTTAGCACCACGCCAGCCATAGATAGATTGGTCATCATCACCCACAATCATCACGCGACAATCCGGGCCAGCCATCATGCGCAGCCAAGCATATTGAATGTTGTTGGTATCTTGGAATTCGTCGACAAGAATGTGCTTAAAGCGAGCTTGGTAGTGCTCGCGGATGTGTTTCTTATCGCGCAATAGCTCATGCGATCTCAGCAAGATTTCCGCAAAGTCGACCAAACCAGCACGGTCACATGCTTCTTGGTAAGCAGAATAGATCTTTAACCACGTTTGAGTTATTGGATCATGGTAGGCGTCAATGTGACTTGGGCGTAACCCCTCGTCTTTCTTGCCATTGATCCACCAAGAAGCTTGCTTAGCAGGCCACTGCTTTTCATCGAGGTTTTGCGCCTTGATTAAGCGGCGTAGCAAACGAATCTGATCATCAGAATCAATGATCTGGAAATCTTCTGGCAGTTTTGCATCTAGATAGTGAGCACGAAGAATACGATGACAGATACCGTGGAAGGTGCCGTTCCACATACCTGACGAGCTGCCCATCATCAACTCTTCAATACGACCACGCATCTCTGCTGCCGCTTTGTTGGTGAAGGTAACCGACATAATAGAGAACGGTGATGCTTGCTCTACACTTTGCAACCAAGCGATACGATGCACCAACACTCGCGTTTTACCACTGCCAGCACCTGCCAGAATAAGTAGGTTTTCTAAAGGAGCCGCGACCGCCTCACGTTGTTTATCGTTTAGGCCATCGAGTAAAAGCGAAGGATCTATCATTGGATATGCTCACTACTGGGTATTTATACATAAAAGTTGATTATAACCTAAACACTAGGCTGCGTTTAGGATAATAAGAAGAAAAAACAATCAAAAATTAACATCATAAATTCAACAAGTTAAACAATAAAACATCATTAATATTGATAATTTTTATAATACCGTGAAATTATTTCCCGGTTGTTCCAATCCTTTTTAGTAAGCAAGTTAACAATCCATTAACCTGCGATATGAAAATACTATTAAGTCCTAGAGGGAATGACTATGAAAAATTCTAATCTTGCTGTTACAGCTGCAATCACAAGTGTACTAGCGTTCGGCGGTGCAGTTCTTACATCAGCACCTGCGGAAGCAGCAGCAAAAGAAAAATGCTACGGCGTGGCAAAAGCTGGCCAAAATGATTGTGCAACCAAAACAAGCTCATGTGCGGGTACAGCAAAAGAAGACAACCAATCCGATGCGTTCGTAGTCGTACCTAAAGGGCTATGTGGCAAATTATCAGGTGGTAACACTCAATCATCATAATTGAGCTGCTTAGTATGGTGAGCTGACATTCAGCTCACCTCCACTTCTTGTTAGGAGAATCGTTGTGACTCAAACTCTTCACCCCTACGCAGGGGTTGGCCTTAGAACACCGCACTTGGACTTCTTTAGCCAAAATCCAGCCTTAGTAAGTTGGTTAGAAGTTCACAGCGAGAACTACTTCTTAGCTCAATCACCGCAACGACAACAACTCAGAGAAATTCGTCACGCACACAACATCAGTTGTCACGGTGTTGGGTTGTCGCTAGGTTCTGTTGAGCGCATCAATCAACATCATCTTGTGCAATTAAAAGAGCTCATTGATGATATCGAACCCTTCTTGGTTTCCGATCATCTCAGCTGGAGTCAGACTGGTGGTCATTACTTCAATGACTTGTTACCGCTGCCTTATACCGAAGAAGCGCTAGAGGTTTTTTGTCGCAATGTCATCGAGGTGCAAGACAACCTGCAACGCCCTATGCTGATTGAGAACCCATCGAGCTACCTTGCCTTCAAGCATTCAACCATCCCTGAGTGGGAATTTTTAGCCGAGGTACAGAAGCGCACTGAGTGTCGCCTACTGCTCGATTTCAATAATATTTTTGTCTCATCTTTTAATCATGGCTTCAGCTGTGAAGAGTATCTAAGTGGAATACCAGCAGACAAAGTGGAAGAGATTCACTTGGCAGGTTTCACTAAGAAGAAACTCGAGCAAGGTGAGATCTGGATAGACACCCACAGCAAACCTGTTTGTGATGAAGTGTGGCAGCTGTACACCCAATGGATACAGCAACACGGTTTGCGCCATACCTTGATAGAGTGGGATTTAGATATCCCAGAGCCACAAGTTTTACTGTCTGAAGCAACCAAAGCCAGTGACATCTTATATCAACAAGACATCATCAACCAAAGGAGTCGCGCATCATGAGCTACTCCCTAGCTGATGTTCAATCAGAGTTTGCTAACGCCCTACGCTACCAAAACAGTGGTGAGCATTGCGACATAGTGAGCGACCATTTTACTGATGAACAGCGCATCCAGATTTATCGCAATAACTTCGTGATTAGCTTGAGCGAAGTACTCGCTGCAACCTACCCTCTCACTGAAATGCTGGTTGGTGAAGAGTGCTTCCAACAGATGGCTCGTCAACATGTCTTAAGTTATCCATCGACCTCTGGTGATGTCAGTGGTTACGGTGAACACTTTGAACAGACTATCCAAGCCTTTCCTGCCGTTATTGAGGCTGCACCTTATCTCGGTGAAGTGGCTTTGTATGAATGGCAGAAAGATAGCTTGGTAAGGTTTTCGTCACAAGCACATGTCGACCAGAGACCTCTTTCTTGCCTTGCAGATGTACCACAAGAGCAACAAGGCGCTTTAGTCTTTCATCTCAAAGATTCAATAACACTGATTCATTCTAGTTACACGATTATCGCGCTTGAACACGCCATCTATCAGCAGCAACTTGATGGGCTAGACATCAACCAAGCTGAATTTGGGGTGTTAATCCGAGCTGAGAATTCACAGGTTGAGAGCCATAGTTTGAGTGAAGAGAGCCACCAACTCCTCACTGAATTGCAATCAGGTCGAACACTCTCAGCAATCGATCCTTTATTACTACAACATCTGAATACTGTTATGGCGCTAAACGTCATCTCAGGTTTTTCAATCAATGCCGAATTGGAGGCATAACATGGATAACAACACAGTCACGAACATGATGGCTCAATACGACAGTTTGATTGAGAAATCACAGGCACTTTTTGTTCCTGTCCTACTTCTGTTTTGCCGCCTATGGGTGGCGTGGGTCTTCTTTAATTCTGGGTTAACCAAAATAGCAACTTGGGATAGCACTCTTTACTTGTTTGAGTTGGAATACCAAGTACCACTGCTACCTTGGGAATTAGCAGCTTACATGGGTACTGCCGCTGAGTTAATTCTGCCAGTGTTTTTAGCACTCGGTTTATTAACACGACCGATGGCCGCAGTGCTGTTCGTGTTCAACATCATAGCTGTCGTGTCTTACCCGGTGCTGTGGGAACAAGGTTTCTATGATCATCAGTTGTGGGGGTTAATGATTCTTATCGTTGTCGTGTGGGGCGCAGGACCATTCTCACTTGATAGAGTTTTGAAAGCGCAGTTCAGGAATTAAAATAAGTTTTCACCTCTTTTGAACTGCTAAAGCTAAATGCTACAGCCCAAACGCAAGAAACCACTCAATTGAGTGGTTTCTTTTTTAACTGGGATAAGCTTACTTATTTAGAAAAGCTTGTAGCTCTTCAGCAGAGATGCCTTGCTCTGCAAGTTCTTTTGCCAATAGCTGAACCTGCTCACCCTTACGAGACTCTACCACACGCTGAAATTGGTAAATGATATCTCGCAAAGTATCGATTGGAACTTGTTTTGCCGCACTGCGAATACGCTCTTCACTTTGGTTGCCTAGCTCTTTAAGCAGTTTACCAAACATGACCTTTTCAGGTGCATCTTCCATTTGTTCTAAGACGCGCGCCATTTCGTAGGTTGTTAATGACATTACAGTATTTTCCGTTGGGGACTAACGTTTCAATGAGTGACAAATATACCATGTTTTAACGTTTCGAAAACCGCCATTTGTATATTTTGTCACCCTTGTAACTTATGCCTTAGCAAACGTCGTGTGCCAAGACTTACCCGCTTTGCTCGCAAGCACTAATAACGCAGGAACAATCAGGAACATTTGCAGAGCAATCATCACTTGCGACGTTAAATCAAGACGTTGCATGGTACCCACAAGAAGCCCTGAACCGCTCATTTGGAACAAGCCAAGCAGCGCAGCAGCTGTACCCGCACGGTCACCGAAAGGTTCTAGAGCTTTACCTGCCGCAGCACCAAGAATCCAAGCAAAGCCAACTGACGATAAGAAGATCGGTAGCATGAACGCGATTGGAGTAGCGTGCTCAGCAAGCACCAACATAATCACACCCGCTAAGCCCAGCGTCGAGATACCAACCACCAGTGCTTTATAGGTACCAAAACGGTCCATAAATTTAGGTGCAGTAAACGCAGCTGCAATGTTGATGGCCGCATTAACACCAAACCAGAAAGTAAACTCTTTCATGGTCAGGCCTAGGTTTTCCATCAACACAACTGGTGCAGAGGTTACATAAGCGAGGATAACCGCCATCGCCATCAGACACAAGGTTGCGTGGAAAAGGAATGATGGTGTTTTCAATACTGACCAGTATCGCTCAAGCTTGAATACCGCAACCTTTTCTGTCGCAGGGTTAGACTCTTTCATTTGTAAGAATAAGATAGTGCCAACAACGACAGCAAAGCCTGCCATAAAGCTAAAGTTCGAGCGCCAACCAAATTGATGTGTTAACCAAGCGCCAAGAATGGGTGCCAAAGCAGGAATAAAACAGATTGCACCATTAAGGTAGCTGATCATACGGCCACTCTTCTCTGGGCCAAATAGATCGCGAACCGTTGCAAAGGCTGCTACAGAAGTCGCACAAGCTCCTAAGCCTTGTAGCAGCCGAGCCATTAGCATCATATCAATCGATTGAGCTGCCCACGCCAAGCAAGCACTCAATGCATAGATACTAACACCTCCCAATGCAACGGTTCGACGTCCTAGCTTATCAGCCAAAGGGCCAGCAAATAATTGCCCGACACCCATGGCGAATAAAAACCAGGTAATCGTATCTTGTGCTAGTGCATGTTCCACGTGAAACGCTGTCGAAATTTGTGGCAGAGCTGGTAGGTAGATATCAATAGCCAGAGGGCTAAATAAAACCAACATTGCCAATAAAGCAACCTGCAGTTTACTAGGGGTTGGAAGCACGTTAGAAGGCACAAGATTCTCCGAATGAGTTAATTTAGGTGCATAATAACCAACTAAAGATATGAACAAAAATGGCATATACTCATTAGCATTATTCCAAATAGGAAACTCATATGAATATTGAGAAACTATCGCGCCTCGACCTCAATCTATTAGTTTGCTTGCAGGTGCTGATGGAAGAGCTAAGTGTGACTCGCACCGCCCACCGATTGTGCCTAAGCCAGTCAGCGGTTAGTAAGTCATTGGCCAAACTTCGTGAGCAATTTAATGATCCCCTTTTCACGCGAAGTGCTCATGGTCTGCGACCAACACCAAAGGCGGTCTTTCTCAAACCTCGATTAGAAACGCTGATCAACCAACTTGATGTGCTCACCCAACCAGAGACCTTCATTCCCAACAACAGTGACCACAGTTTTCACATTGCGGCTGTTGAGAGCGTTTACCCACTTATTCTTCCCCACTTTTTACCAGCGATATTTCGACAAGCCCCTAAGGTGAATATCAACACCCACGCTTGGACGGAGCAAACCTTTAAGAAGCTGCAGCTCGGTGAGCTCGATATCGGACTCACAGGTAAAGACATCGACATCAACGACGCACGTTTAACTATGCTGCCGCCAGATGATATTTGCGAGCAAGAGATCTACCGTGACGCGCAGATGTGTGTGCTAAGACGCAACCACCCCGCTCTGAATGGCAAATGGGATCTGGAAACCTACCTTGCACAGCGTCATGTACAAGTAAGATGTGATGGTAACGATCGTTGGCTGCTCGACTATAAGCTTGCCGACCTTGGTCACCAACGTGATATCGCTATTTCTGTTCCAGACTTCAATAGCGCCGCAAGCCTATGTACCTACACCGACTTTGTGTTTACTGCACCAAGCCACTTTACTTACCTCGTCGCCAAGCAACTCGACTTAGTGGTTGTCCCTTTACCGATGGAATTCCCACCGATGGCATACACTCTGTTTTGGCACCGTGACAGAGAAAATGACCCAGCGTTAACTTGGCTACGAGATATCATCAAAGAAAAAACTCTGCACCTTAGATAAAAATGGCGTACAGCGTTTGCAGCAAACGAACAAAAGCGCTAGCTTATTGACCTAATAAGTCCCCTCGCATGTATATCGACTGTGAGTGTTAACAAGGACCCTAACAATAAGGATAAACACAGATGCACAATATCACTGCTGAACGCGTTGCTGCGGTTCGAGCTTGGCTTGAAACAAACAACCTAGATGCCGTTATCATTCCACATGAAGACGAATATCTAGGTGAATACGTTCCTGCTCATAACGAGCGACTTCACTGGTTAACAGGTTTCACTGGCTCTGCTGGTGCGGCAGTTATCACTCGTGAGAACGCTGCTATTTTTGTTGATGGTCGCTACACGGTTCAGGTTCGTAAGCAGGTACCAGCAGAGTTATTTGAGTATCGCCACCTTATTGAAGAGCCGGCTTTAGATTGGATCACCAGTTCTCTAGCACAAGGCAGCAAGGTTGCATTCGACCCACGCATGCACACTGCTGCTTGGTTGAAAGGCGCTCAAGCTAAACTGGCAGAGAAAGTTGAACTAACAACACTATCTTCGAATCCAATTGATGAGCTTTGGTCTGATCGTCCTGAGCCGGTGGTATCTGATGTTCGCTTAATGGCAACAGACGCAGTAGGCCAATCAAGTGAAAGCAAACGTGCGGAGATTGCTGGCTTACTAAAAGCCAAAGGTGCTGATGCCGCTATCCTTACGGAACTCGATTCGATCTGTTGGTTGCTTAACATTCGCGGCTTGGACGTATCTCGCCTACCTGTTGTGTTATCCAATGCGATCATCCACGCCGATGAAAGCGTCGACTTCTTCCTAGACCCAGCTCGTATTCCTACGGGCTTTGAAGCACACGTTGGCAATGGTATTCGCGTATCTCACCCATCAGAGCTTGAAGCACGCCTTCAATCTTTGGAAGGCAAAAATGTATCTGTCGATTCAGGTACCAGTAACGCTTGGTACACGCTGGTTCTACAAAACTCTGGTGCTCATATCATTGAAGCAGCAGACCCATGCCTAATGCCAAAAGCAGCAAAGAATGAAACTGAAATTGCCGGCATGAAAGCGTGTCACATTCGTGATGGTGTTGCGATGGCGAAGTTCCTATCTTGGATTGATGCAGAAGTCACGCAAGGTAATCTGCACAATGAAGCTGTGCTAGCAGACAAAGTTCAATCATTCCGCGAACAAGACCCAACGCTGATGGACCTAAGTTTTGACACGATTTCAGCAGCAGGCGGCAACGCAGCAATGTGTCACTACAACCACGAGAACCAACCTGAACCAGGTCAGTTAGAGATGAATACTCTTTACCTAGTCGATTCAGGCGGTCAGTACCTAGATGGTACAACCGACATCACTCGAACTATCGCGATTGGCCAGCCAAGCGACGAAATGATCCAGCAGTTCACGTTAGCGCTTAAAGGTCACATCGGTATCGCGCGTGCACGTTTCCCACAGGGTACTCGTGGTTTCCAACTTGATATTCTAGCTCGCCAACACTTATGGGCAGAAGGCTTCGACTACGACCACGGTACTGGTCACGGTGTTGGTCATTTCCTAAGTGTTCATGAAGGTCCGCAAAGCATCTCTAAGAAGCTAATCGATGTACCTCTTGTTGAAGGCATGGTGTTATCAAACGAGCCGGGCTACTACCGTGCTGATGAATTTGGTATCCGTATCGAAAACCTAGAACTGGTGGTTGAGCTGCCAACTCAAGGTGACTTCTCAGTACTAACGTTTGAGTCGCTAACACGTTGCCCTATCGATAAGCGCAACATCAACGTCGATTTACTGACACGACCTGAACTTGCATGGCTTAATGATTACCACCAGAAAGTATGGAACGATGTTAGCCCATTAGTTGAAGGTGATACATTGGAATGGTTACGCCAATCAACCACTCCACTTGCTCATGCTTAATGCTTAATGCTTAGCTAATTCAAACTTAATGAAATGAAAAACGGCCACCTTAGGGTAGCCGTTTTTATTTGTCGATTTAACTTCGTCGATGTTTCACGTGGAACATAAATCTGCGTGTTCGCTAACCAGAGTAAGCACTGTGCCAGTCTCTCCACACAGGATCAAAACCACGTTGACGAATCATTGACTCAACATCGGCAGCACTTCGCTCATCACTTATTTCAAATTGCTCGAGTTCTTCTTCATCAGAAGCATAACCACCAGGCTGGGTTTTAGACGCAGCCGACATACTGGTGATTCCCAAAGGCAACACGTTATCGCGGAAAGTTGCCGATTCACGGGTCGAAAGGGATAACTCGACCTCAGGATTCAAGAGTCGATATGCGCAGATAAGCTGAACCAGCTGTTTATCGTTCATGATTGATTTAGGCTGTAATCCACCACCAGAGTCTCCACCCTCACACGGACGAAGACGTGGGAATGAAATTGAGTAACGTGTTTGCCAATAAGTACGCTCTAAGTAATCTAAGTGAGCAGCAACAAAAAAGCAGTCGTTTCGCCAATCTTCCAATCCAATCAAAGCGCCAATACCTATCTTATCTATCCCCGCCTTTGCTAGGCGATCTGGGGTTTCAAGACGGTATTCAAAATCCATTTTATTGCCACGTAGATGGTGCTCAGCGTAAGTTCTTGGCTGATAAGTCTCTTGGTAAACCATAACAGCATCTAGGCCGAGAGTTTTAAGCTCTGCGTAATCATTTTGATCAAGCGGCTGTACTTCCATCGCAAGGTAGTTAAATTGCTTTTTTATATTCGGCAACACCTGTCGAAAGTAATTCATCCCGACCTTAGTTTCATGTTCACCGGTGACCAACAAAACGCTATCGAACTTCATCTTTTTGATAGCCGCACTTTCGGCATCAATTTCATCCAAAGTAAGCGTGCGGCGCTTGATACGGTTCTCCATTGAGAAACCACAATACGTGCACGCATTCGCACATAGGTTCGAGAGGTACAATGGAATATACAGCGACATTGTATTACCAAATCGCTTACGAGTTAGCGCCAACGATTGTTGTGCCATCTGCTCTAAGTAAGGTTCTGCCGCCGGAGAGATCAGAGCCTTAAAGTCTTCCAAGTCGCGTTTAGGTTTACTCAGAGCGCGCTCAACATCCGCTGCCGTTTTACTCAAGATGGACATACCAATGTCATCCCAGTTGAGCTGTTTAAATCGATCAACAAACGTCATAAGGACACTACTCGTCTAGGAATGAAGTTAGCGGACTAGAAGCAACCGCATGAGACACCTGTCCAGCAAGACCAGAAAGGTAAGCCATACGGCCAGCTTCAACTGCCAGTTTAAAAGCAATCGCCATATCAACGGGTTGTTGAGAAGCCGCAATTGCAGTATTAACTAACACGGCATCCGCGCCCATTTCCATTGCACGAGCAGCATGAGATGGCGCACCAATACCAGCGTCAACAATCACAGGGACGTTCGCTTGGTCGATAATGATCTCTAAGAAATCTGCCGAAGCGATACCTTTATTTGAACCAATCGGCGCACCTAGCGGCATAACCGCAGCGCAACCCACCTCTTCCAAGCGTTTACACAATACTGGATCGGCATGACAGTAAGGCAACACAACAAAACCATCTTTAACCAGTTGCTCAGCAGCTTTAAGCGTCTCAATTGGGTCTGGCATCAAGTACTTTGGATCTGGGTGAATTTCCAGTTTAAGCCAGTTTGTGCCTAGCGCTTCACGAGCCAAATGCGCAGCAAAGATGGCATCCTTCGCGTTCTTCGCCCCAGAGGTATTCGGTAGCAAGTTCACGCCAGCATCAATGATTGGTTGTAAAATGTCGTCTTGCTCAGAGCGAATATCGACTCTCTTCAACGCCATGGTTGCCAGTTGCGAACCTGAAGCTTCAATAGCACTCGCCATCAAATGCTTGTTTGCGAACTTCCCGGTTCCAGTGAAGAGTCGTGATTGAAACGTTTTATCAGCGATAGTTAACATGGTTAGCCTCCTGCAATGGCTTGGAAAAGAGAAATAGCATCGCCTTCATTGACGACAGTTTGTTGCCACTGGCTGCGCGGGACAACCGCATTATTGATTGCAAATACACAACCTAGATCAGGTAATGAGAGCGCTTGGATGATATCCGCTAGAGACGACGATTGTGCGACCTGTTCTGGTTGCTCATTGATAGAGATCGTTATATTGCTCATTGGGTTTCTTCTTCTAAATAGTTAACTGTAGATTTGCAGCAAACGGGGCATTCACTATCTTGAGTGACACTTAAGTTTTGCCAGTTCATCGTCTGGCCATCAAACAGTTTGAGTTGATGTGTTGCAACTTGGAACTCGCCAGTGCTAAGGCGTTGAATAGCAGCCAGTGCTTGGAGGTTACCTATAGTGCCAACGACTGGGCCGATGATGCCGCTATCGCTACAACGTGTCGTTTGTGGATGATGACTGAACGGGAACAAACAGTGATAGCACCCTTTCTGCTTCTGATAATCAAAAACAATAAACTGACCTTTCCAGCCGATCGCAGAACCAGAAATCAAAGGCGTACTACTGCCGAAACATGCTTGGTTAACCTGTTGGCGTGACTCAAAGTTATCAGTACAATCCAACACCAAATCAGCGAGCATCACCTCAAGCTCAAGCTGGCTTTGAGTCATTCGCTTATTGATGGTTCTCACTTGGCTTCGACCATTAAGCTCGCTCAGTTGTTGCTTCAGAGCTTCAACCTTAGGTGAACCTAACTGACTTTCCTTGAACGCTACCTGTCGTTGCAGGTTAGACGAATCCACACAGTCATCATCAACCAATACTATTTTCCCGATACCGGAAGCCGCAAGATAGAGAGCTGCTGCATTGCCTAAGCCACCACAACCGATGACCAACACATGGCTGTCTAATAAATTTCGTTGCCCTTGCTCACCCACTTCAGGTAGTGCGAGTTGTCGTTGATAACGAATGAATTCGAAATCACTCAGCATGACTTAGCTCCTGAGTTACCTCATTAGCAGCACTTGTAGAACTGTCAGCCATTAATGCTTCGAAGAACTCAATCACTTGTTTTGGGTCTTCGGCTAACGTAATCGCACGCACAACAGCAAGGCTCGATACCCCACACCTCCACACCTGTGCAGCAGTCGACTGGTCAATTCCACCAATCGCAACCGTCGGATAACCGGTCAGTTCTTCTGTGTATGGGATAGTATCAATCAGCTGCTGATAGAGAGATAAACGCACAAGCCCTTGAGGCTTCGATGGCATCTGCTTAGTGGTGGTTGGGAAAATATGCCCCAGCGCAATATAACTTGGGTTGATTTGCACAATACGTAGCAACTCGTAATAACCATGAGTCGATAGACCGATCTTAATACCAGCTTGGCTCAGTTGAGATAGGTTGGATTCTTCGATGTCCTCTTGACCTAAATGAACACCAAAAGCATCATGCTTGAGTGCTAATTGCCAATAGTCATTGATAAAAACCTGAGCGTTATACTCACGACCAAGCTCGATAGATCGTGCGACTTGTTGTTCTAAATCCGCTTGCTGTGGATTCTTAATACGTAGTTGGACAGTGTTGATTCCAAGCTTGAGCAATCTTTCGATCCACTCAACATCATCAACTACTGGGTATAAACCGAGGCTACTCTTACTCAACTCAGGAAAAGAAAGTGATGTCCCTTGGTTAGCCCAACCTACGCTTATGTCCAATCGTTGATCTTCAAGAGCTGGAATTGGAAAGTTTTGGTAATGTGCTGGCCATGTTCCACGTGAAACATTGGACGCTGCGCGAGCTAAAACTAGTGCGTCTTCTAATGGGAATTCCAGTGCCAACAAAGTAAGTAACCAAGCAAAGTGGCCGTGATTATCTAACTCCTGATGAGCTGTAGTGTCACTCTTGATAGCACGGCTAGCATCCAGGTGTGACCAAATATCCAGTACAGCTGAATCATCTGAGACACCAATATAGATGGTATCCGGAGTTTCTGTAAAGGCATCACAAACGTCAGTTAACGCGACTGAATTACTGTAATCAACAACATGGTTCAGTTCCGCTAACTTACACTCTGCCAATGAATCAACATCATGAGCGAAGCCAATAGATAACGCCTGCTGAGAATCAACGATAGAGAAGTATTGAGTTGGGCTTACACCCAACTCAACCGCATCGGTTGCTAAGCCTTGTCGCTTAGCAACCAATAGACAGTTCTGCACCTCTCCCGTTAACTCAATATTTTGAGATGGGATGAGAATCTTCACTGTCATTATTCCTCTAGTTGAGCTTCTTTTGCGCCGACTGCAGGGTGGTAAAGTTCAGAACCAGTATCACGGAACTCTTGTGATTTTTGACGCATCCCTTCCAACGGGTTATCTAGCATCTTAATCTCGATAGCCTGATCCGCGGCTACTTGTTCGGTGTCTTTCGCATACTCTCGAACTTCTTGAGAAATCTTCATCGAGCAGAATTTAGGTCCACACATTGAGCAGAAGTGAGCAACCTTACCGGATTCTTGTGGCAGAGTTTCATCATGGAAAGAACGTGCTGTTTCAGGGTCTAAAGCTAGATTAAATTGGTCTTCCCAACGGAATTCAAAACGTGCTTTAGATAATGCATTATCTCGGATTTGTGCGCCTGGGTGCCCTTTCGCAAGGTCCGCTGCGTGTGCTGCTAGCTTGTAAGTAATCAAGCCAGTCTTCACATCTTCTTTATTTGGTAAGCCTAGGTGCTCTTTAGGGGTGACATAACACAGCATCGCACAGCCGTACCAACCAATCATGGCCGCGCCAATACCAGAGGTAATATGGTCGTAACCAGGGGCAATATCTGTCGTCAATGGGCCTAAAGTATAGAAAGGCGCTTCATGGCAGTGCTCTAACTGCTCGTCCATATTCTCTTTAATCAGGTGCATTGGTACATGTCCAGGGCCTTCAATGATCACCTGAACGTCATATTCCCAAGCCACTTTAGTCAACTCACCTAGAGTACGTAACTCCGAGAATTGAGCCTCATCATTAGCATCTGCAATTGAGCCCGGGCGTAAACCGTCACCTAATGACAGAGCAACATCGTACTTCGCACAGATCTCACAGATCTCACGGAAGTGGGTATAAAGGAAACTTTCTTGGTGATGAGCAAGACACCATTTCGCGATGATGGAGCCGCCACGAGAGACAATACCAGTCACACGTTTAGCGGTCATAGGAACGTAGCGAAGCAATAAGCCTGCGTGGATAGTAAAGTAATCAACACCCTGCTCTGCTTGTTCAATCAAGGTATCGCGCATCACTTCCCAGTTAAGGTCTTCCGCAACGCCATTCACTTTTTCAAGCGCTTGATACATAGGAACCGTGCCAATTGGTACTGGGCTATTACGTAGGATCCATTCGCGAGTCTCGTGAATATTACGACCAGTAGAAAGGTCCATCACGGTATCGCCACCCCAGCGAGTCGACCATACTAGCTTCTCAACTTCTTCTTCAATCGAAGAGCTTACTGAAGAGTTACCGATATTAGCGTTCACTTTCACTAAGAAGTTTCGACCAATAATCATCGGTTCTGATTCTGGGTGGTTAATGTTTGAAGGGATAATAGCTCGACCTTCAGCAACCTCTTTACGCACGAACTCAGGAGTGATTTCTTTCGGCAGGTTTGCGCCAAAATTATGGCCAGGGTGTTGGTGGTTTAGCTGCTCATCAGCAAATTTCTGACGTCCCATGTTCTCACGTATCGCAATGTACTCCATCTCAGGAGTGATAATTCCCTGACGAGCATAGCGCAACTGAGTAACACATTGATCGCCAGTCGCGCGACGAATTCTAGGCAGATTACCGTAACGAAGGTCGTCTAGAGTTTCATCTTCTAAACGCTCTTTGGTATAAACAGAACTTACATCGTCTAATAGTTCTGTATCACCACGCTCTTCAATCCATTGCTCTCGTAACTTAGGAAGGCCACTGTAAAGGTCAATTTCGTGCGTAGGGTCAGTATAAACACCAGAAGTGTCGTATACATGAATTGGTGCATTAGGTTCGAATACAGGCTCTTTTTTGGTACCACCAACAAGGCTATCTGCTAGTGATATTTCTCGTACAGGGACTTGAATGTCCTCGCGAGATCCTTGGATATAAGCTTTTTTTGAATTTGGATAAGGTTGTACGGATAAAGAATCAATGAAATTCTTCGCTTCCAGTCTTGCTTGTTTACGACTCGACATAGCATTTTTCCTTGGCTTTTAGCCATTATTTATAGGGATAAAAATGCTTGACGGATAAGATGCTACAAGAGGGATCACAGCAAGAAAATGCAGTTGTGATCTGGAGATAGATCTCTAGAAGGATTCTAGTTAGATATCTACTCTTGTTCCCTTCGCAGGTATTAGCCTGATCAGGTTCAACGGATCCCGAGTTAACGGTCTCAGCCATATGGCACTCCGACAAGTACGATCGAGTATATAAAAACGGCTTGGATAAACCAAGCCGAGTTGTTAACAAATCGTAAGAAAGTTTTAAGACTTTATCAGAAGTTGGAAGCCGATCCATGCGGCTGAAATACTGAGAACCACATTGAGCAGTACATTGAGCCCCATCTTGAAGAACGCACCCTGCTGCATAAGAAGCACGTTATCCATCGAAAACGTAGAAAATGTCGTCAGGGCTCCAAGGAAACCAAGACCGATAATTTGTCTCCACGGCTCCGTCGCAACCATCTCATTTTCAAACGCGGCGATGAGCAATCCCATAATCAAAGAGCCAATTACGTTAACAGTCAGCGTACCGTAAGGAAAACCACGCCCTAACATCACAACGCATAACTCTGAAATCAAGTAACGTGAACAAGCACCAAACGCGCCACCGATGGCGATAAAACCTAGAATAGATAACTGACCCATGAATCCTCCCAAACAATAATCCCTATATTCTAGCTTTAACGCCGATAAAAGCGAGGGTAGAAACTAAGAATGCATGCGCAAATATTAAACGTTACAGGTGTCACTTAACTTCAATATATCCCATCAAACCCGTTTTCATGTGTTCTATAACATGACAATGATACATCCAGCGGCCAGGGTTGTCGGCTACAAATGCAGCTTTAGCTCGGCCATTTTTTCCAAGTAACACTGTATCAATATGGAAAGGTTCTTCAACTTTCTTCCCATCAAGTTCCAATACAGTGAATGTATGGCCGTGAATGTGAATCGGGTGATGATATTGAGTGACGTTCTTAAGATCGAATATATAGGTTTTTCCCAGCTCTAAAGTCGCCAACGGTTCAGGGATATTATCTTTGCTCATCCCCTCCCATGCTCGTTTATTAGTTAGCCAAAACTTAGGCATAGATTTTCCATCTTTAGATACTGGAGAAACCGCCCCTTCCCATTCAAATAAAAAGTCGATTTCTTCTGCATTAGCCAAATCTAAATTGGGCACAGGATTAAGGGGTAAAGAAGGCAGAGAGCGATTCTCAACAAGGGTTGAATCTACAACCTCGAACTCACACAAAGAGAAAGGAAAGCGTCCTTTCATTTGAAGGACGCTAACTCGCCCACCGGCTTTGGGTGCTATCAGTCCAATATCAACACGCATCCCTGGACCGATTTTATGTTGAGTCAGTTTGTAAGGCGTTTTTACAGGGTTACCATCGATGGCAATCACCCATGCCTCAGCCCCTTCGATAGCAATAGGATAAGTGATCGTATTATCGACATTCGCGATACGCAGTCGAGTCGTTGCGTGCTGCTTTAATTGGTATACAGGTTCATGAACACCATTAACGCTACTCCACTCTCCTGGAGTGCCCATACGAGTACTGAGTCTTGGAATCATTAAGTCTTTCCATTGGCCTTTCTTATCTATATGCCAATGTTTAAGCATCAGTGCGTGCTCTTCATCAAACGGCACTGGAATGCTCTCCTCAACGATAATTAGACCAACCAAGCCCATACCAAGCTGCTTAACGCTGTTCATATGTGGGTGATACCAAAACGTGCCAGCATCTGGTGGCGTAAATTCATAAATGAATGTTTCACCTGGCATGATCGGTGGTTGGCTCAAGAAGGGAACCCCATCCATTTCGATAGGAATCCTTAAACCATGCCAATGAATAGTTGTCGGTTCTGATAGCTTGTTGGTAAAACGGATCGTTACCTTTTCACCTTGTCGACATCGAATCGTTGGTGCTGGAATCTGACCATTAAAGCCTAGAATATCAGTCTCAAACCCCGTCACGAGTTCAGCGGTTGAAGGCTCTGCCGTTAAGTCATAAACATACTTTCCTTGTTCATCAACCGACCGTTTCATTGAGCAAGCGGGCAGTACAGTGAGTGCAGATATAGCGAGAGATGATTGAATAAACTTACGACGGGAGATATCCATATTTGTTGCCTTTTAGTAATAACGACTAAAATTTAACAAAATATTGAGAACAGTTCTCATAAAGAAGCGTAGTTTGTGCTGTTGGTTGTTTATAAAAGAGACTGGGATAAGTAAGCACTTACACTTTTAAGGCCAGGTTTTATTAAAAGCAGGAATTACCGACTAATACCAATTAAAGTAAAAATGTGATCTAATTAAGATTGATGAATTATTGTGAAATTTAGCCATGGATAGCCTTAATAACACTGACTTCAAAAAGCTTGCGAGCCAGCAAAAAACCATTCAGATGAA
>NZ_JBFRLK010000036.1:0-4695 GCF_041469805.1 Vibrio sp. 10N.286.48.C11
CCACTTATTGCTTCTTCATCGATCCAGAAGGTCAGAGAACCACGGTTAATGAGCGATTGGTTGTATTGCTTCCAGTTGGTTGTTTTGTAACAAGGTTTAGGCATAAGGCTACGAGAGAGAGTGGTGGTAGCTGATCAGATCGTAGGTTCTTGATTTAGTTCCATTGAATTACGCAACAAAGCCGGGGATGACGGTTAGTTTTTATTTGTGGGGGCAGTAAACTATTCTTTACTGACCAAGGCACGCTAACGGAAGCTGAACTGGCACGCTTTTGGGCAAACACTTATCTGAACCTAATCACATCACAGTTTCTATTTGCGAGCGGACAGTCTACGCACACAATCAAAATCAAACATTTTTTAAAGTTCAATCGGCTAAATTAATACTTTTTTGGGGGTTACGAGCCTGTAATTTAATTATGTTTCTACAGCGACCAAAACCACACAACGATGAGACTCTAGAGATTTTCCTTATTCGGGTCGCGAACAAAAACGGCTATGAAGACGTACACTGTTTTTGTAATGATCTAGTATATTACTAAATGTACGAAGATAACTGCTAGATGACCAAGAGGGACAAAGGATGAAGATTGCTGTTACTGCCGCAAGTGGGAAGTTGGGCTCTGCTATTGTAGAAGCCACCGTCAAATTAACCTCGAAAAATCAAGTCGTTGCTCTAGCAAGAACACCAGAGCGCGCTTTCGGCTTGGGTGTCGAAGTGCGTCCGGGCGATTATGAGGATGCTGAGCAGCTAGAACAGTCATTGCAAGGTGTGGATGTTGTGTTGCTAGTGTCTGGTATGGATGCTCCGGATAAACGTATTGGACAGCATCGTAATGTGATTGAAGCTGCCAAAAAGGCTGGCGTGAGAAAGATTGTTTATACCAGCGTACAAGGGGCCGAGGAGAACACGGCATTTTCCCCTGTTATTCAAAGTAATCGTCAAACAGAGCGAGATGTTCGTGAGAGCGGACTTGAATGGGTGAACGGCCGTAATGGCATCTATATCGAACCTGACATCGAATACATTGATAGTTATAAGAAAGCGGGGGGCATCTTTAACTGCGCAGGTGAAGGCCAGTGTGGTTATACAACCCGAGAAGAGCTAGGTTACGCTTACGCCCGCATGCTTGTTGAAGATATACATAACGGCAATACCTACAATCTACACGGCGATGCCATTACTCAAGCACAGCTCACTGATTACATGAATAGTGCGTTTGGGACGAACCTTACATTCACGTCGATGAGCGTTGAAGAGTATCGACTAGACAGAGTGGCTGAGTTGGGTGACTTTATTGGAACGGTTATCGCTGGTATTTATCAAGGCATCCTTGAAGGGAAGTCAGATAACCCGAGTCATTTCGAACAAGCTGCAGGACGCAAGCATGTTAGCTGGCAAGATTACTTTTCAGAGCTTAAATCTCATCAATAGTTTCTGAACGCCCTCATTTATGGCGTTCAAAAGATAGAAAGTCTGGCAATTGACCAGACTTTCTCGTTGTTGGAATAACCTTTATTAGCTTTGATAAGCCTTATAGGGCTTCTTCTACCTTGGTGGCGACACTTGCTGATACCCAAGGCTTCCATACCTGTGGTGAGCTTTCTAGAAAGTAATACATGGCTTCTTCGGCGTCGGCTTGGTTGTCTTCCATCCAGGCTAACAACTCGCTCATTTGTTTATTGGTAAAACCACGTTTTTCAAAGTATTGGTAAGCAAGATGCTCATTATTAGCAAAGGCTTCTGTGGTGATAGTGTGAACCGGTGCTGGTGGATACATGGTCACTTTAGGAGATTCACAATCGGGTTGTGTCGTACAGTTACGGAATTCCTCAATGTCGGTACCACTTCCGAAATCAACTTTAACCATATCGTATTTACCCAACACAGGTGTTGGTGACCAATAGTAACCAAACCATGGTTTCTCACGCTCATAAGCTTTGGCAATGGTTCCTGCTAGTGCAGCACCTGAACCCGGGTCCACCATTTCAAATCCATGTTTATCTAAACCCATAGCATTAAATAAGTGTTCGGAAGTAATCTGACATGTCCATCCTGCCGGGCAGCTATAGAATGCGAACTTTTCATCGTCTTCTGGGTGTGCGAATAGATTAGCGTGTTTGATGACACCTTCGATTGTCGTCATCTCTGGATATTGTTCAACAAGATAGTTAGGTATCCAGAAACCTTCTTCACCGCCGTTTACTAAAGACTTGCCTGCGTAACGTAGCCGCTTATCCGCCACACCCTTATCTAACGCTTCTTTGATGCCGTTAGTCCAAAGCTCAGGCGCAACATCAGGTTGACCCTTTTCAATCATTGACGTGCCCGTAGGGACGCTATCACCGGGGATTAAATCCGCTGCACAGCCGTAGCCGTTATTCAAAATGAATTGGTCGACATGAGCAATAAGGCTCGCCGAGTTCCAGTTCATGTCTGCAATGGTGATCTCTCCGCATTCGTCAGCACTAGCGTGTACAGAAAACGCAGCAAGTACTGCGATGGAAAGCATGGATTTGTTATTCTGCATTGACGTAATTCCTTTTCTTGTCAGAAGCTTATTCGCTATAGAAACAGAAATGTTCGACGGAGAAAAGAGACTGAGATCTAAATTTAAACGATTTGTGATCCGCACCAGCAGCCCTAGACATTGAGTTAGTGAGCTGGAATCCAGATGATTGACGTACAAGTAACTCATCATCTAGCTCTTCACAAATTTTCTGCATGCTTTTTGAAATCGCACTGATTGTTTTACCCATGCGCCTTGCAGTTCTGGACAAGAAATCATTTTAGGCTCGGTTGTGCTCTTAAAATTTGACTGATCAGCTTTATTGCAAAGCCTATTGCCCAAATTCCCTTATCTACCACAGTAGCATCAAGCTCAATACATTTGATTCAGCTCTATTCGACTTCTACTTTTACAGAGGGAGTCGTTTGCTTCATCCTACGTTCAACTAAACGGAGAGACGTAATGTTAAAAACAATTTTAGTGATATATTTCAGCTTATTCGCAGTAATTCAAGCAAGTTACGCAACAGACATGGATAAATCTAAGGCAGAACAATCTGCAAAAACCCTAGAGGTTGCCCAAGCTTTTCTGTGGGCTGCTGGATCTGGGGATATGGAAAAGCTAAGTACTCTAATGGCTGACGATTTTGTTTGGCATAATGAAGGAGATGATTCTATTCCTTGGATTGGTAACTGGGAGTCTAAAGAAACAGTTTTAAATACCTTCTTGCCTCGCTTTGGTGCTGGATTAAAAACAACGAGCTGGACTACAGATTATAGTTTTGCCAACGGTGATCAAGCCGTCTTTATGGGGACCATGAGTGCCACAGCAAACAACACTGGCGCTGACACTGGAAAATTTAGTTGGGCTGTGCGCGTTCAAGTCGTCGATGGGAAAGTAAAGAGTTGGAACTGGTTTGAAGACAGCTTTGCTGTCTCAAAAGCCTATCACACAGAGAAATAACAACTCTAAACATGTTTGATTTTACTAAGAATTGACTTAACACTGAGAGGCTACCTCTCAGTGTGTAAACACATTTCAGGACGGGACATAAACTGGTAAAAAGCCCGATTCTTAAGGCATGAAAAGTCGCTTAATTTGATACTCAATCTATTTGGAGCCGATCACAAATGCCGTGCTATCAAGACGCGCGGCATTTCTAACTGTAAATGACTGTAAAATCAGTTGAATCAAGGTGCCAACTTGATAGTTTATAAGCATGAATTTTTATGGCTTAACAACCTATCAGGCAATTGATCATGCAAACCCGTACATGGAAAGACAGTTTGGTAAAGACTCAGTATGTCATGGACATCCTATTGCTGATCGGCTTTATCTTAGTCTGTATCCCCAAAGCAACAGGTGTAGCAGCTCACGAATGGCTGAGCCTTTTGTTTATTATTCCTTTGATTATCCACTTACTACTGCATTGGAACTGGATGGTATCTCTTCCAAAAAATTTCATCCACAAACAATCTGCTAAAGATCGATTCAATGCGGTTTGGGATGCTTTGTTCTACTTGGTCATGCTGATGGCAACACTCAGCGGATTCTTAGTTTCCGAAGCTTTGCTACCTCAGCTAGGTATGCCAGTAGAGATACTGCCTGTTTGGTCCAAGCTACATCATGACCTAGGAAACCTAGTGATGCCAATGCTTGGTATCCATCTCGCTCTGCACTGGCAGTGGATAAAAGGTGTAAGCAGAAAAATGAGACAGAAACACAACACTAAGGCAGGTGCATAATGAAATATCTCGTTTATCGTTGGAAGCAGCGCTCTGCTATTGTCTTAATCATCTCGCTTATCATCTGCGCAGTAATGTGGACCCTAGAGCTATCAACTTGGGCAGGAACAATAAATAGTGCAGCAACCGAGCTTGCACTCGAAGAAGGAAAACGAAACCTATCTGGGTTAGCGGTTTTCGGCGTCTCATTTGTTAAGCTTACTGTGCTGACCATGGTGCCCGCCTTTTTGTGTTATGGCGTGTTAAAGCTCTCTGCTTTTGTCTTCAAAAAACGTACACACGACAACCAAAACAAGCCTACTCGGCCAGTCCACTAGTCAAGCAATGTCTCAGCCAGTGCGTCTAACATTCGACGCGCGCGCTGTCAGTGAACTAGCTGGGGCAGGTCTGCCTTACGATGATCTACCCAGTCAGCACGGAGTTGTCGGATAGGCGGCACCT
>NZ_JBFRLK010000037.1:0-133188 GCF_041469805.1 Vibrio sp. 10N.286.48.C11
TCTTAAGTGAACGGCATTACTGCACTCGCAGCCCTTTTTAGTACTTGTTGAGTAGCCTCTCCACTTCCTATCCCAAATAATCAGATCGTTTAAATTTAGATCTCTGTCTCTTTTCTCCGTCGAACATTTCTGTTTCTATAGCGAATAAGCTTCTGACAAGAAAAGGAATTACGTCAATCCAGAATAACAAATCCATGCTTTCCATCGCGCTACTTGCTGCGTTTTCTGTACACGCTAGTGCTGACGAATGCGGAAAGATCACCATTGCAGACATGAACTGGAACTCGGCGAGCCTATTGCTCATGTCGACCAATTCATTTTGAATAACGGCTACGGCTGTGAAGCGGACTTAATCCCCGGTGATAGCGTCCCTACGGGCACGTCAATGATTGAAAAAGGTCAACCTGATGTTGCGCCAGAGCTTTGGACTAATGGCATCAAAGAAGCGTTGGATAAGGGTGTTGCGGATAAGCGTCTACGTTACGCGGGCAAGTCTTTGGTCAACGGCGGTGAAGAAGGTTTCTGGGTACCAAACTACCTTGTTGAACAGTACCCAGAGCTTACAACCATTGAAGGTGTGATTAAAAACGCAAAGCTGTTTGAACACCCAGAAGATGATGAGAAGTTTGCGTTTTATAGCTGCCCTGCGGGTTGGACTTGTCAGATTACCTCCGGTCACCTGTTCGATGCGCTTAAGTTAGAAGATCACAATTTTGAAATGGTTGATCCCGGCTCAGGCGCCGCTTTAGCAGGTACGATAGCGAAAGCTTACGAACGCAAAAAAGCATGGTTTGGATATTACTGGTCGCCTACGCCTGTGCTAGGTAAGTATGAAATGGTGAAGGTTGATTTCGGAAGTGGTACTGACATTGAGGAATTCCGTAACTGTACGACACAACCTGATTGTGAATCTCCTAAAGTGACCATGTATCCACCAGCACCGGTTCACACAATCACCACAGAAGCCTTTGCTAATAACGAACCTCTTGCCTACCAATACTTTGAAAAGCGTGGTTTTACCAATAAACAAATGAGTGAGTTGCTGGCCTGGATGGAAGACAACCAAGCCGACGCCGAAGAAGCCATGTATTACTTTCTAGAAAGCTCACCACAGGTATGGAAGCCTTGGGTGTCTGAAGACATCGCAAGTAAGGTTCAACAAGCCCTTTAGAGTGAAGATTCAAAGTCAGAGGCCTAGCCTCTGTTTTCGCATCTAAAGCAAGTTCTTACCGGACAGTAAATAGATGGAGTTTGAGAAAGGTTACTAAAAATTAAAGAAATGCGTTTAGCTTAAACTCTATGCAGATACAAAAAGACCACGCTAGGCGTGGTCTATTGCTTGGCTACTTCTCGGTTTTAATATTTTCGACACGGGCCTTTAGTTTTTGTCCCGGTCTAAAAGTAACAACACGTCGAGCAGAAATTGGAATGTCTTCACCAGTTTTCGGGTTACGACCAGGTCGCTCGTTTTTCTCGCGAAGATCAAAATTACCAAAACCAGACAGTTTTACCTGTTCGCCATTTTCGAGCGCTTTACGAACTTCTTCGAAAAACACTTCCACCGTTTCCTTGGCATCCCGCTTGCTGTATCCGAGTGTCTCAAACAGGTTCTCAGCCAAATCGGCCTTCGTGAGTGCCATAAAACTTTCCTCAAAGCTATGTTAAACATTGCTACCATCGCCAGTAGCGCCAAAGCATTTACCCTATTCAATCAATGAGATAAGGTCATTTACAAGGAAAGTGTATGCCAAGCTTCTGATTTTCGCCAACTTTTTTATCTTAACTATTTAATTATTCTTTCAAATCAGAAAGATAACTCGCTTCAAATTTCACATATATAGCTAAAAACCATCTACTCAACAGTAACGAAATGGAGTTATATTCCATACAAACAACCATTAATAGAATTTAAAACTTTAGCGAACTAAATAATAATTTTTGAGACTTTTCTCCGATACCCAATAAAATCAGCCACTTGATTTGATATGGGACTCAACAAAGGTTACTAAATAAGCGTTATTAAATATAAGATTTGTATCATTTCAGAATTTAATTCGAATTCACTTATAAAGGCCTATGTTCTTTTGAGGTTTTCGGTTACAACTTAACAGAGGATGGCTTGACGGAATCAGAACTCGATGAGTGTATCGAAATCAGAATAGAAATGATCGGTCTAGAAATAGACGATGATCTTGAGAGCCAGTTACTTGCGTGTATGGTTAGTTGATTGCTTAGTAAGTTGGTTATTTAAATAACTTCACTTCTTCGACATAGAATAAGACCTCACAAGTGCGAGGTCTTATTTGTCATTCAAAGCTGCTCATGCAATATCAGCTTTCTTCAATCATTTTTGTTCAGCAAGTGTTTGTGTCGCTTTGGTATTCGTTACATTCGCAGGTTTCACAATCAAACCAATCCCGACAAGAAACAGTATTGATGCAACAACCTGAGCCACAGACAGCACCTCATCATACATTAAGTAACCGCTAATCAATGCGAAGATAGGCACTAACAAGGTTAACGGCGCGGTCGTACTTAACGGGTATTGGATTAGCAGCTTATTCCATACCCAATAACCAAATAGCGTGTTTGGGTAAGCTTGAAACAGCACCGCAATCGTCGTGTTCCAATCCCATTGTTCGATGCCCTGCCAGATTATTTGGTCACCGTGTAACATCACGGCAAATAACACTAATGGCACTGGAGCAAACAGCATCCCCCAGACATTGAACGCAAAAGCTTGAGTGGTTTTCGATGCCTTAACAATCACGCCCAACAAGGTCCAACTGCACGCCGCAATCATAATCAAGATCACGCCATTAACGGTGACATTACCCGTAGCTGCAGATACCAATACCGCCAATGCACACATAGCTAGCATCGCACCCAATAATTTACGAATAGAAGCACTCTCCTTGAACAACCACACGCCTACCGCCATGCCGATTAATACGTTGGTTGAAAGCAAGACCGATGAAAGCCCAGACGATAAACCAGCGGTGATCGACCATGAAGCCATACCCCAAATTCCCACACCGAACACAAAGCCATAACTGACTAAGTAACGCCAAGCGACACTAGGTCTCGCTACAAAAAATATCACTGGAATCACCGCTAGCGAGAAACGCGCGGCGGTTGCCAACAACGGATGAACATTAGTCACACCCATTTTGATCATCGAGAAGTTGAATCCCCAAATCGCCATGACGAATACCGCTAACAACAAATCATTTCTTTTCATACTGACCCCTCCTTTGTTTTAAATGAGTATCCCTTGAACAATAAAACCAGTACAGATACAATTTTTATAATAAAAACCAGTACAGTTAACAACGGTCGTGACAATGAGTATCTACAGAAAGCTAGCCAATCAGTTTATCGATGAGATAGAAACAGGCAAAAGACCGGAAGGCGGACGCATGCCTTCGCTACGTCAATTGGCCAAGCAACAAGCCATCAGCATGTCGACCGTGGTGAGCTGTTATCAAGAGCTGGAATCACAAGGCTGGATACATTCTCGACCGCAAGCGGGATATTTTGTTTCTCCTCATAAACCTGCTCACTCAACCCCAGAGTGGGCACAGTTTGAGAGTAAGGTGTCCAGCGTTAGGCAAACCTCATCGACTCACAACTCAATCAATGGGCCTTTAGGGGTTTCGAGCACCACTAATGATGAGCAGTCGATCGTTGAACTGGAACGAAGTTTTCGTCGCGCTATTAGGCGTATGAGCAACAGGCTTAACCATTACCCAGATACACAAGGTGAGCCGATTTTACGACAGGCATTATCCACTCATTTTGCCAAGCTCGATGTGCACTTTTCACCTGAAGAGATGGTGATTACGGCTGGCTGTATGTCTGCGATAAAAGCTGCACTTGAATCGTGTACCAAAGAAGGCGACACCATTGCGATTAGCTCTCCTTGTTTCAACGGAATTCTGGAGTTACTCGGAAAGATGTCACGCCAGATCATAGAAATCCCATCGCTCGATGATGGTGTCGACTTGCAACAACTGGAAGCGCATTTGAAGAACAAGCGAGTCGATGCCGCGATCTTTTGTACTTCTCATATGAACCCTCAGGGGATCAATATGTCGGCTGGTCAAAAACAAAGGCTTGCCGAATTAGCGAATCAATATCGAGTGCCGATCATTGAAGATGATGTGTATCTTGAACTGTCCTACTCCTCACACACACCACTTCCCGCGAAATACTATGACAAAGGCGGCTATGTCTTATGGTGTGGATCAGTATCGAAAAGCTTGTCACCGAGTTACCGTTTGGGATGGTGCTTGCCGGGCAGGTTTATCAACGAATACAAGGCTCAGTTCTCAGCTGCGAGCTACAGCGTTGCCCTGCCCACTCAGCTTGCGGTTGCTGACTTTATTGGATCTGGGCAATACGCTAAGCACGTGAGGAGAAGATGCACTCAGATCTTGTCTTTGCGCCAACAATACCTAAGTTATTTGGCTCAGCACCTTCCTCAAGATGTGAAGATAAGTAATCCACTAGGTGGCATGGTGCTTTGGCTGCAAATCCCAAGCTTGAACCAGTCAGCCTTTGCTCAGGGCATTACCGAGAAGAACATTGATATTAGGCTTGGACACCTGTTCAGCACTCTCGATCTTTACAGCAATTGCTTACGCATCAATATTGGGTATTCGTTAGAGGGTGGAGCCAAGCAGCAATTGGATGCCTTAATCGAGCTTATCCATATTCACAGCTAACAGCACGTAGCACGTAGCCTTTCAAAATCCGCTTTTTTAAATGCCTTCGAATGCCGAATTCTAATAGCCTTTTGTCATAAAAAAGAAGGCTATTATTCCTATCTTAATTCGGGTAAAGCCCCGAACCGTAAGGAAACCCACTCGCCTCAAAACCCTTAAATGCTGAGTTTGCAAGCACCCACAAAATTATGCAACTTGGCTAATGACACATCACTTTTTATCGTCAATATACAGCCGTCAGCGCTGGCGTTTTCCTGTATTTGAAGAGAACTATTATGAGTGATAAAACAAAAAACAAACCACTACCTTCCTTTATCGAAGAACGCTTGAACTTCTATATTCAAGACCTGATTACCCAGAACCAAAGCCAGAAGCATTTAGTATTGGGTAAACGCCCCCAGCGTAATTCCGTTGTGATGCAGAGCAATGATTACTTAGCGCTGTCACACAACAAACAGATCCAACAAGCCCATCAAGCGGCGATCTGTGAGCACGATGACAACGTGGTGATGTCTGCGATTTTCTTACAAGATGATCAGTCTAAACCTGCGTTCGAAACTGAGCTTGCGAACTATGTTGGAATGGAGAGCTGTTTGCTTTCTCAATCGGGCTGGGCGGCCAATATTGGGCTATTGCAAACCATCTGCCCACCGGGCACACCTGTGTATATTGATTTCCTTGCACACATGTCGCTATGGGAAGGGATTCGGGCTGCCGGCGCAGTTGCCCATCCGTTTATGCATAACAATATGAATCACCTACGCAAACAGTTAGAGCGCCACGGCTCAGGTGTCATTGTTGTCGACTCGGTTTACAGCACAATAGGCACCATTGCCCCACTGCGCGACATCTACGAAATGGCGCAAGAGTTTGATTGTGCGGTCGTCGTTGATGAATCCCATTCACTGGGTACACATGGAGAGAATGGTGCAGGCTTAGTGCAAGCATTGGGGCTCACCAACCAAGTCGACTTCATCACCGTTAGCTTGGCAAAAACCTTTGCTTATCGCGCTGGGGCAATCCTTGGCCCTAAACAACTGTCTAAAACCTTGCCGTTTGTGGCGTACCCTGCGATTTTTAGCTCAACAGTGTTACCACAAGAAGTGGTTCGTTTAGAGAAAACGTTGGAGGTGATCAAAGGTGCGGAAGACAAACGAGAAGCCTTATTCAATCGGGCTAAGTCGCTGACTACGGGGCTAAAGCGAATTGGCTTTAATATCCGCAGTGAGTCTCAAATTGTAGCGCTAGAGTGCGGCAATGAAAGAAACACGGAGCGTGTGCGAGACTTCTTAGAAGAACGTGATGTGTTCGGTGCGGTATTCTGCCGCCCTGCGACTGGCAAGAACAAAAACATCATCCGTTTTTCAGTGAATGCCGATATGACACCAAGAGACATTGACCATGTGCTCACGGTTTGTCACGAAGCGTACCATCACCCCGAGTTAGAGTTCGTGTAACCTTTTTCGAACCATATTTATAACCAACACCAACGGCAGGACTGAATGGACGCTATCATGTCGCGATACAAAAAGAGCCCAGCAATTCGCTGAGCTCTTTCTTGAATCTATGTCTACCCAATGGCCGTGAACTTCAGATTATTACACCCGCTAAATCCAGTGAGCAATTTTATCAAACAGTCGGTTTTTATCGGCAGGTTTAACAATAAAGTCCGACATGCCTGATGATTCCATTTTTTCCAAGGTAACGGGAGAACTGTCACCCGTGTGAGCAATAATCGGCACCGAAGAGTATTCTTTGTCGGCACTGCGAATTCGGCGAGAAGCTTCAACACCGTCCATGATTGGCATTTCAATATCCATTAGGATCAAGTCGATTTCGTCGGTATCAAGCGCATCTAAGGCTTGTTGTCCGTCTTCTTTTTGCACGACATCAAAACCCTGCTTTTCCAATAACATCGCGGTAAATCGGCGCAGAGATTCGTTATCATCGACCACCATGATCGTGCGCTTATTGGTAGCCTCTAACGGTTTTACAGAAACTGATGGCATCACATAGTTGGAGTCGAAAAGTAAGCGTTCGATGGTCGCCTTGGTATTCAGTAGCCAAACTTGTGTTTCCACCCAAATAGGTTCAAAAGCAACGTTTCGGACACGTTTAATTGGGTGATGTTCATACAAATAGATGATTCGAGCTTCAGTGAATGAAAGTAAAGATTCAACCCTATCGAGGCAACTTGCTCTTAAATCCAAGCTCTCCATGTCAACGAATATCAAGTCGAATTCGAACTGGTATTCCTTATTTTTAAGCGCTGATGCTACATCCAACACCGTGAGCTCAAACCCCATAAAACGGGCTACCTCAGTCATTTTATTGGTGAGAACTTTCTGGTCACTCACCATTAGCACAGTCTTAAGTTTAGTCAGTTCATTCTTGATTTCTTTCACCGAATGGGAAGACAAAGACGGAAAAGTCATCGTGAACTGTGTCCATTGATCCACTTCAGACTGACATTTAATTTCACCACCAAACGAGCGCATTACCTTCTGACAAAATGGCAAACCTAAGCCGTAATTACCCGATTGGCCAGTAGTATAAAAGTCCTGAAAAATGCGTCGAATCACATCATTTGAGATGCCTGATCCGTTATCGGTAACCATTATTTGATTGGCCACTTCATCACTACACATGGTGACATGAATATGAAAATCTTCAGGGCTGCGATGGTGGAATGCGTTCTTGAACAAGTTATACATCACGTACTTCAACAAAGTGTCGCTACCCAAGAAATCAAAGTTACTCTGTACGTCTAAAGAGATTGCTGATTTATCAGCAGAGCGCTTGTAATTGAAACTGTCTATCGCATCCTCAACCACCGCTTGCGCTGAATGCTTCTTAAACGTAGATCGAGAGACTCGGTTTTCATCAATTGAAGTCAGTAACAGATCTATCGTTTCGTTACCGGAATGAATGATCTCCATCGCTTCATCGCCCACTTCACGCAACTGAATCACTTCTTCATTGCTTAACGCATATTGCCCTTTTTGATCGCCACTTTTAGGGTTCGGCAATATGGACTGCATGACATCAATAGAGGTAAGTAATCCGCTTAGAGGGTTTCGCATCTCATGGGCAATACCCGCACCAAAAGACTTCGCCAATGACACCTTGTTTTCATGTTCCACCTGATTGCGGAAGTAGAACAAGTTGCCGAATAAGTAGATAAACAAAAAGATTGGCACATGCGTCCAATCCATTGTGAGTTCGAGGTAGAAGCCTTGTGCAATCCAAGCGCACAAGGTAGCAATCCCAATACCGGCAAAGGTTTGTGCAAACATCACTCTCGTCACGTGCACCAATAAAATATGGAGGAAAATAGCCGACATGAATGACATAACCCAAACGTTGGACCAATTATTCATTAGCAGCATGTAGAAGAAGAAACCTGGCAAACAGATAGTTACGGCAACTTGATAATAAGCCGGAAGGTATTTTCGCCATTCAAATGGGACGCGATTGCGAAATATAATGCCAAAGAACAATACCGAGCAAAACAGGCGAAGCGCTAAGTTTTCGTAGGGTTGCGGGAACAAAAACTCCCACACAATGTAGTAAATTGGGAAGCCGACAAAGCCCATCCAACCCACGAGGGTTAAATTCGGTTCTGCGTACTGGTAAACTTTACGAATCGCGTTCATACGAAATACTTTGCTCTCTAAGCCCTGACGTTTATTAATTCTATGATTTGGTTTTTATACTTATATTTTGGCGCCGATTATATTACACATCACGTCCGAGCAGTGAGGTTTCAATCAAATATGTACCAACGCATTTGTTTTTATTATTAAGCGTAGATGAATGATGCACCCTGCTGACGCTTAAATTTAAGTACGAGTGCTTGGTTCAGGGATGGGCATGCGCGGTGTTCTTTTGATAACTGTGTTCAGCTTACCGCTATGTCACTGTTACTCGATGCATTTTTCTTGGAGTATCCCCGTAATCTATCACTGCGTAATGTTGCGTTACCCTGTTATCCCAGATCGCCATTGAGCCGTTGTCCCATTTGAAACGAACTTGAAACTCAGGGCGTCTCGCAATTTCAAACAGTTGGCTGAGTAAAACATCACTCTCTTTGCGGTCGAGTTCGTTGATATAACGAGTAAACTGTTCATTGATACAGAGCGTTTCTTTATCCGTTTCAGGATGAACTTGAACAACAGAGTGAACCACTGGCGGGTTCTCCTGTGCTGTTTTAATCAAGGATTTGTGCCAATCGAGATCAATGTCTTCTGATTCTATACCTTCAAAGGCCACAAGCGAATGAGTCGCCGACAACCCTCTCAACTTAGCTTTCATATCTTCATGTAGAGATTCAAAAACCGCAGTCATAGAACACCAGATAGTGTCACCACCAATGCTTGGAATGTGTTGAGCATGCAACAGGGAAGCTTTCGACGGCAAGCTGCGCCACGTTAAGTCGGTATGCCAATAACTTTCCTTTGGCGCATTGCCACGGGTTGTTTCAATCACACTCACCTGTGGCGCACTTTCCACGCGAGGGAAGAAAGGATGTGCAGGTTCTAACGTTCCAAAGCGCTGTGCAATCATCAAGTGTTGTTCTGGAGACAAAGTCTGCCCGTCGAGAAAGATCACTTGATGGGCAATAAGTGCCTGATACACCTTATCGAGTTCATCAGCACTGCATGTAGAAAGCTCTAGTTCGTGAATACGAGCGCCGATGTGAGGAGTAATGGGTTCTATTTTCAACATACTTTCGCTTATTGGTGATATTGAGTTGCAGGGCGGATCTGGCTACTAGGCTAATCTGACTACTAACTGTAAACCGGGTAAATGCTGATTTTCTTTCTCACTTGAAATAGAAAGTCGTCTCTCCGAAACAAAAAAAGAGCTCCTAAGCTGGAGCTCTTTTCGTTTTTTGATACTTCCTGTATCCATAGACAAGTCCAATCTGTAGTACTTTCACTGAAAGCCAGATCATCGATATCTCCAGTTGTGTATCACCAATAAATCTAGCATACAATCTTCAGACTGTTCTGGGACACAACCGAGATAATCAACTCTAGTGCCAAGCCATTTCGCCGCTTAGCACTTTCGCGCCAAGTTCTAAATCGCCTTCCGTAGCCTCAAATTTCGGGTAGGCTTTCTTCATGTAATCACTGATCTCGACCGATGTTGGATTACTTTTGCTCGCCAACGCTTTTTCAATATCAGCCACATAATCCTTCGTGAAGTGAACTGCATTTATTCCTGTTGGCATTTCACCTAAATAGTGACCCGGAATTACAACCTCTGGCTCTAGTGCTTTCATACGCTCCAACGATTGTGACCACTGGCTACGAATCTCTTTCGATGCAGTATCTGCCATCCATACATGCACACCGCTATACACCGACACGCCACCAAACACCGTTTTTTCAGACGGAACCCATAGGTAAGCTTGGTGTGTATTTATCTCTTTCACTTCGATGGTTTCACCTTCGATGCTTAATGTTGTGTCGTTCATCACCATTGGAACAATCACCTTAGAGGGCGCGTTGCCTTCTAATATAGGCCCCCAGTATTCAAGCTTTGCATCTTTGGTGCGTTTGATATGCGCGACAACGGCTTCACTGGCAACGACTTTAACGTTAGGAAATGCCGAAACTATCGGTTCCAAACCAAAGTAGTAATCTGGGTCGCCGCTACTGATGTAAATCATCGATAATTTTTTGCCAGTCGCTTTGATTTGCTCCACCAAATTTTGTCCATCAGCCACACTAAATTGCGCATCAAACAGAATCACTTCTTTCTCACCCGAGACCAATACCGAGCTTGCCGGGAATATCGCGTTCTCGCCGGGGTTATAGTGAGTAATGTTCAGTTCTGTCGCTAGCGCAACACTTGATGCCAGCACGGTTCCTAGGCTTATGGTTCCTAAAAGCATGCTTTTTGATAACAGGGTTTTCGATAACGTATTCATGGCTTTATTCCGATATTTGGAGTTGAACACCTGCCAACTCGTTGAATGTCCAAATATCTTATTTGATTGTTTTTAGATGAAATAGATATCAAATTGACTTTAACTATTGCAGTTTTCGGACATATACTGAGGTCGGTTTAATTCTCTAGGCAATAAAACAATGGATAAACTCGAGGCAATGAATGTCTTTGTCACCATAGTGGAACGTGGCAGTTTGAGCGCAGCGGCAGAGCACCTTGATCTCTCACGAACCAAGGTCACTCGTTATTTGGGTGAGTTAGAAACATGGATGGACACACGCTTGCTTCACAGAACAACACGAAGCTTGAGTTTAACCAGCGCAGGTAAAGAAACACTTGAGGTCGCCAGAGAACTTTTGGCACTGGAAACATCCCTAGCTGGGATCAGAAACCAAAACCGAGAGCATTTAAAAGGTCAGCTGCGTATTACTGCGAGCTACTCGATTGTCGATAGCTTCTTGATGGAATCAATTAGTCGCTTCATCGCCAAATGGCCAGAGGTTTCTATCGACATTATCTCGACTGATCAGACCGTCAACCTGGTTGAGTCACGCATCGATTTGGCCATTCGCATAACCAACGAACTGACGCCCAATATTGTCGCGAAGCAGATCGGTGAATGCCGCTCCGTGATTTGCGCATCGCCTCAATATCTAAAAGAGAAAGGCACACCCACAGAAGCCCAAGATCTAGCGCACCACAACTGTTTATCGTTCAGTTACTTTGGCAAAACCGCTTGGACGTTCAATGGCCCCAATGGGCTCGAATCGGTTCCGATTAAAGGGAATATCAGTGCAAACACCTCAGAGGTTCTGCTTTCTGCCACACTCAAAGGCAACGGTATCTGTTTACTGCCCTTCCCTTCAGTGGAAACCTTGATGCGTGATGGTCTATTAGTGCCACTGCTTTCTGAATGGCAACCTAAAACGCTCGGTGTTCATGCTATTTATGGAACGCGTAAACAAGTCACACCGCTGTTAAGAGCCTTTATCGACCATTTATCTGACGAGATGGAACAATCGACAAGTTGGTAGAAGTACGATGCCATCACTAAGGAGGAAAACTTGCCATTAGTAAAACTGATGCAGAATTAAAATCATTAATTTTACTTAACTGTCAGTTGCTTCTATCGTGACTGCATACATCATCAATTAGCTTATTAACGCAGGGAAACTGACTATGACTGCCATTACCGATTTAGACATTTTGTTAAAGTCCATGTCACCAGAACTCATTGAAGGCAACTATGTTTTCTGTACTGTCGACGGAGCGTTAACAGACTATGTTCAGCTCAATCCAATCTCAACTTTTCGTGAGAAAGAAGGTTTAACGCTGGTTCTGGAAGAAGACGTTGCGACCAAAGCTCAGCTAGACTTCGACGGTGTATTTAGCCTGATCACTTTATCGGTACATTCGAGCCTTGAAGCGGTTGGATTAACGGCGGCGTTTGCGACAAAGCTTGGCTCATACGGCATTAGCGCTAACGTTGTTGCAGGCTTTTATCACGACCATATCTTCGTTCAGAAAGACAAAGCTGAAGCCGCAATGAGTGCGCTTAGAGAATTTTCAGAAGCGGATTAGTAAAGAATTCGATTGTTCACAGACACAAAAAAAGCGACGTAATCTACGTCGCTTTGGCTTATTGCTTAACGTGCACTCACTGATCAGGCATCAGTGAGCGAACCAGTTAAGCAAGCTTAAAAGTCGCCACTTTGTCACTTAAGCCAGCGGCTTGGCTCTTAAGTTCGTTCGACTCAGTTAAGCTGTCCTGTGCGCCCACAACTAAGTGGTCGGTAACATCTTTAATGGTCGTCACGTTCTGGGTAATTTCACCCGTCACATGTGTTTGCTCTTCAGCAGCCGTCGCGATTTGAGTCGCCATATCGCTGATCAAAGCAACTGCAGTATTGATCTCTTCAAGCGCATGCGAAGCTCGATCGGCATCTTCTACTGAATGTATTGCCAACTTAGAACTGCTCTCCATCAGCTCAACCGCCTGAGCTGTCGTGCGTTGCAGGATATCAATCGTTGATTTGATCTCTTCTGTTGAAGAGTGAGTGCGCTGCGAAAGCACACGTACTTCATCAGCAACCACAGCAAAGCCACGACCTTGTTCGCCAGCACGAGCCGCTTCAATCGCTGCATTCAAAGCAAGTAAGTTGGTTTGTTCTGCAATGCCTTGAATCGTTGCGAGTACAGTCGAGATCTCTTGAGCATGCTTGTTAAGTTCGCTAATCACACTACCCGCTTCATTAACTTCATTGGCTAGGTTATTGATTGAACCTTTGGTATCCACAACCAGAGCGTGACCACTGTTAGTGCTTGTCGCTGAATCTTGCGCCGCTTTTGCTGTTTGCTCGGCATGCGATGCTATCTCTTGCGTGGCGCTCGCCATTTCAGTTACGGCCGTCGCGACCATAGTGATTTCTTGCTGCTGATGATTAAGCTCATCCACCGAACGGTTCGCACGCTGAGCACTTTGCTCTGACTGGCTGTTTAGCTGTTCTGACTGCCCACGGATATGGCCAATCAACTGCTGTAAGCTTCCAACAAAGGTATTGAAGTTATGAGCCAACTCGCCCACTTCATCTTGGTTTTCAACATGAATGCGTTGAGTTAAATCACCACTACCATTCGCGATTTGCGCCAGTGCTTGAGAAACGTGGTTCAACGGGCGGAATAGAATCGTACACAACAGGTTAAACAGTATGGTACATACGATCACCACAAGTAGCGTCACCAACACTTGACCAATCACTGCATCAAATAGTGGCGCAACCAGAGAGTCATGGTTAACAACGCTCACAGTAATCAGGCTCGTTCCATCAATCGCACGTGCGTACAGAACATAGTCGCTGCCATTCAACTCGATAGAAGTGTCTTTACCGCTAGTCAGCGCCTTTTGTACGTCCGCAAAATCTAACCCAAGTGAGCTGATATTTTTGTTCAGTAACTTGGTGTCAGGGTGCGTATAAACCGTGCCTTTATTGGTCGCGATGAACATGTAACCTTCACCCGGAAGAATCACTTGCTCTAGGCTATTAAGAATGTCGGTAATTTCAACATCCGCGCCTAACACAACCTGTTGACCATGCAGTTGCATTGCTGTTCCTAATGAAACAACGTTCGCCCCAGTTGCTGCAGCAACCGTTGGGTTATCCATGAACACCTTGCTTGGGTTCGCAACCGCATTGGTGTACCAACCCCATACGCGTGGATCATCATTGCCCGGTGGCAACACAACACCGTTCGCGTTCTTTTGCGAACCATCAGGAAATGCCAAGAAGACATTATCAAAAGAGGCTGAGTCACGAACCTGTTTTAGATGAGTCACCAAGCTTTCTTGTTTGGACTCTTTCGAAAGAGAAGTAAGCGCACGCTCTTTGGATAAGATCCAATCCGATACATATTGATTGTACGAAGCCGATGCGCCCTCTAAGCGCTGTTCAACTTCAATATCCAACCTTTGCAGTGAAGCACGAAAAGACAATGCCTCGACCAAAATCCCCCCCAGGATAATGGCCATACTGGCTGAAATCGCCAGCTTATTTTTAAGCGAGAGTTTCTTGAACATAGGAAACCTATAATTTGGAAGTAATAAACCGTGGCGAACAAATTGATTGCCAAAGCGGTTTGCAAGCGGGATATATTTTACGCTTTAAAATAAATTAAGAAACCGATGAGGAACTGAAATATTGATATATGTGAGTAAGTGCACGCATCGTAACCCATTGATTTAGAGAATGGTAAACTCTAAATTTTGAATTAATGTGCTAAACATGGTCAGCTGATGAGTGTCTCTGTTTGAGAGTAATAACGGCACAGATCGCGCTATACCGTTAGATCATTAGGAAGGTATTTAAACGTGTTGAACGTCTGAATAGAAACAGGTTGCGGACAAAGTAGTCAAAAGTTGATCAACCAAAGTCCAACGTTAACAGCAATCGTGTTTCGTCAGATGAAATGACTGGTGAACGGTGAACAAGGCCTCTATTCTCATTGCCACTCCAACGCTCCCCTTTTAATAACGCAACATCACCACTGGCCATTTTCTGGATGTCAGATTCGTCGTTGTACAGGCCTGAAACAGAATCAGGCTTTCCGTTAGCCCCTAGCCCTAGCTTAGAACGGTCGACTAAGTCGTTTGGCAACCATTGAGTCGCAACACCATGATAAGTTGTCACCAAGCGGCAAGGCACTTGATCAAAATGGAAACGTGGGCACATCGCTTTATTCAGAACGGCTAAACGTAACCCGACTTCTTCAAGCTCAAACAAACAACAGAACATATCCACCAGCTCTGCCATGTTTTCTAACAGAGCTTTAGAGGCGGTGCCATCGGTGGCAAATTCCAACTTATCGAAAAGCATTTTCAGGTGACACGCTAACAGACTTACTAAAGTTTGGATTCAAGGCGATAAATTCACTAATTGCCGTCGTTAAGCCTTCATCAAACTGTCGCTGCCATACCGCTATATTAATATCACTTTGGTAGATATCCGCTAATACCGTTGGCTGCTCAGAAGCACTCGAGCTTGGCTTGTGATTTGCCTTATCCTGAATACTCACAGCTGAACTAATGTTGAGTGGCTGGCTGCTATTGGTAGCCAAAGGCTTGGTTAACACGGCATTCATTACGTCGTCTCCTTGATACATGCTCATCGCTTCCCTTTTACCAACAGAATAATTATTCTTGGCAAGAGTAATTTTGGTTATGTTATAACATAGCCAAAATTAAACAAGTCACTTCGTCGTTCATGATTCCAGTAATACAGCGACGCTCTTCTTTTCCTGCGGTAATTTCTCGAATGCTGAACTAAGCTTCTCTCAATCACTCTTTCCAAAAAGTCATTTTAAAAACGTACGACTCAAGAACGTAAACCTGTGAATTCATCAATCTGGTGACAACTTATGAAAAAACTAATCTCTACATTCGGCCTCCTATGCACCGTTATCTCCGCTCAATCTTTCGCGGAGTCGGGCTACACATTAGATCCGAAGTTATCGAACATCACATTCGCGACCATTAAAAAGCAGTTTGTTGTCGAGCCCGCATCCATCAAACCTATGTCTGGAGGGCTTACCGAAGAGGGCCAGTTTTCAATAGTATTGGACTTGAAAAGCGTGAGCACCGGAGTCGCTATTCGTGACCAGAGACTGAATGAACTCTACTTTGAATCGATGACTTTTCCTGAAGTGAAGATCTCTGGGAAGGTTGAACCGTCGATGCTATCTGGTGATCCAAAAAGAACAACAGTAGCAGCGGAAGTTACTTTACACGGCGTAACCAAAACGATCGACTTCCCAGTTGTGGTGGTTCCATCCTCAGGGTTTGTCATGGTTAGCTCAGCTTCGACAATCATCGTCAATGGCGCTGATTTTGGGATATCTACAGAGAATCTAAACAAACTTTCAGCGACCGTGGGTGGATTAGCGATTTCCGACCAAATCCCTTTGAGCTTTAACCTACTTTTCGACGAATAATGGGCTTATAACTCTTCCTTTCTGTTCTGCCTCATTTCACATTCATCAATCGTTTAAGAGCGGTGAATGTGAGTGAGAGTACGCGACAACGCAATAAACTGAATTAGGTTTGAATAAACTAAACCAAAATTTCCACTCGATTTCCCCAAGTCGGCCAGATAAACATCCCTCACAAAGTATTAAATTGAGCGTTATATAGGCTCAGAGATGTCGTTGATGTCACATGTCGTTACACAGCATGACGCCTTAAGGCTTTACATCTTGGGCGAGGTAAACAACAATCCCTGAGAATAAATCCATAACATAATGTATTTAGAAATTATGAGTAACACAGAAAACAAAAAATCGAGTCCTCTTTTCGAAGTCGTGTTTAACGTCTTTCTTCCTTCATTCATTTTAATGAAGTTCAGTGGAGATGAGCATCTCGGAACAGGCTTAGCTTTGCTTGTTGCCCTTGCCTTCCCTATTGCTTATGGTGGCATGGAGTTAATCCGCAATAAGAAGTTCAACTTCATCGCTGCGCTCGGCTTTGTAAGCGTGCTATTGACGGGCGGTATTGGTTTCTTTGAGCTAGACACTCGTTGGTTAGCACTAAAAGAAGCATTAATCCCTGGTCTAATTGGTTTGGCGGTTCTTGGCTCTACCTTCACCCGCTACCCGTTTATCCAGAAAGTTATCTTCACACCGGCCCTGTTAAATATCTCTCTTATTGAAGAGCGCCTAAAGCAGTTCGGTAACCAAGCAAAGTTTGATCGTTGTCTAATGACATCCAACTACCTATTCGCGAGTACTTTCGCATTTTCTTCAGCTATGAACTACTTCCTAGCGACTTGGATTGTGACTAGCCCTGCTGGCACCGCTGCCTTTAATGAAGAACTTGGCAAGCTGACACTTTACAGCTACCCAGCAATCGCCATCCCAAGCATGCTGATGATGTTAGGTATTTTCTACTACATTTGGCGTCAAGTTCGCACGATGACATCACTAGAAACAGAACAAATTTTTATTACTAAATAGTTCTGAATTAACAAATCGCTCTGACAGCACAACATGAAGCCCAGCAATTAAGCTGGGCTTCTTTGTTTTTACTCTTTCGTTATCAACGTGATAGATGACAGCTTCGATTTGGATTATGAATCGAACGGGCAACCCTAATGCTCTTTTCTCAAGTAAATTTGGGCAACATGTCTATAAACCAATAATAATCAATGAATTGCATTGATTGAACCGACAGATGCTTTTATAGTCAATTCTGTTGGTTACTTTACAAAGCTCTACCCGCTCACTGACATTATTTCAATTGCTGTTGATAAGATCGCATAAGCTAGGTGCTAAAGGTAGACGCCAGCCGTACTCAATAAGGAATATAGATTATGAACAAATCTCAATTAGTTGAACACATCGCGACTTCTGCAGACATCTCAAAAGACCAAGCAGGCACAGCACTAAATGCGCTAGTTGAAGGTATCTCTACTTCGCTTGCGAACGGTGATGACGTATCGATCCTTGGATTTGGTAGCTTTAAAGTTAACTCTCGAGCTGCTCGCACTGGTCGTAACCCGCGAACCGGAGAAGAGATTCAGATTGCCGCATCAAAGACGCCAGCATTTAAAGCGGGCAAGGCACTAAAAGAGACGTGCAACCTGTAACACAAAAAACACAAGGAAGATTACGATGACGACTAAGGAAAAAGCGAAAACGAGCCGAAGCAAAAAAGCAGGCAAGTCGACTAAAGCGCAAGCCGAAACGCCTAAGACTCGTCAACGCATTGAAGAGCTTCTCGAAGAGCGTGAACTGGCTAAACTGTTAGAACTTTAGTTTATATAAGAACTAAAGTTTAGGTTTAAGCAAGGTGATAGTTTGTTATCGTTCTAATGCCACTGCAGATTTGTAGTGGCATTTTTGATTTAGGAGCAAGCGCCTCTAATAAATAACATTGATACCCCTCCCCACTAAAGCGACAAACACATCTGTCCAAAATCTGAACGCTAAGTAACTGATTGAGTTACATAGCTATACATATCCATACTTACCCAAATCGCCTTTTTCACTATCATCATTTTCTTGTTATTGGTCAGATTATTGGAAGGGTTCATGACACGACTGTGTTCGAGCAATCCTTCTTCTTTGAGGTGATTATGAATGTCGTTCGCATGGGGATTGAAGCAAATACCCATAAAAATAAGGGTAAGTACAAAGCGATAGTTAAGTTTACTATTCGAGCCCTGTTTTATTATTCAGCTACTCGAAAAATGAGTAATAGTTTCAACTCTGAAGAGAGAAAGTTATTATTTATCAAGCAACCCAACTTCCTTTCTAAATTTGTGACTCCCTACTTATGTACTGGCTTTAGCAATAAAGAAAAGATCGATATCTTATCCAAACACTACGACTGGTTTGAAAACACCTTCGCAACAGAAGCTAGACACCAAATCTATAACGAAAGGCTCAATCTTTTAAAACTTGAGATAGATGACAACGTTTATCTGGTTAATCTCAGCTTCGAAAGAAACGCGAGAAAAGAAGGTGAACTGACAATTTCATTGACCAACTCTCAACTCGAAAAAATGTATACCATTTCGTTTACTGTTTTCGACAACAACATTCACATCGGCGGTATACAGGGTGGCGCCAATGACAATGGATTTAGCCGCACATTCACCAAAGCTTTTTACGGTTTAAGACCTAAATCCTTCATGGTAGAAACACTACGACTGCTCGCTATTAACTTGGGTATCGACAATATCTATGCGGTTAAAGAGTCTGGTCATGTCTCGAACTCATTACGCTACGGTAAGAAAAACAAAGACATCAGCCTTAAATACGACAGTCTGTGGGAAGAGCACGATGGACAGGTGCATGATAACTATTTCTATCGTCTCCCGACAAACCCGAACAGGAAAGATCTTGAAGCTCTAAAACGTCAAAAGCGTAAGTTGTATCGCGAGCGTTATGCCTGGCTAGATCTGTATGAACAAGATCTGAAGAACGTAATCAGTCAGCACATCCGTGATCCTGTTCATTATGTTCATGACAGTTAATTTGGCTAACCTGTACTCGACTCGCTAACGCGTATTACCTTTACTAGCGTGCTTTAGTCTAATCACAGCCCTTGGACCAAACGCTCAATCCCGAGGTGATAGCTTCAAAATAAATATTAGACAATGCTAATTTACATCTTTATAGTATCTAGGTATTTCGAAAACTACTCAATCGCCGGCGACCAGCCAGTACTGATCATTAAGAAGATACAAGCTCTATGCTCGGCAATTTGTATAGTTAAACTTAGAGACAGTAATAGGTAAACGTATGACTAAAATTGTAATCATCGGTGGCGTAGCTGGAGGTGCTTCAGCTGCTGCACGCGCTCGTCGTCTTAGTGAAGAAGCCGAAATCATAATGTTTGAACGAGGACCATTCGTCTCTTTTGCCAACTGTGGATTGCCATACCACATAGGTGGCGATATCGAGGATAGAAGCAAGCTTCTGTTACAAACACCTGAAAGCTTCTTAGCTCGCTTCAACGTTGACGCACGAGTGATGAACGAAGTTACCTCTATTGATCGCACCAATAAAACCGTTACAGTCAAAAATCTTGTTGATGGTAATCACTACAGCGAGAGTTACGACTTCTTATTACTCAGCCCTGGAGCCGGTGCCGTCGTTCCTCCCATCTCAGGAATCGATAACCCCCTCACCCATTCACTACGCAATATTCCAGATATGGATCGCATCATCGAAACAATCCAAATGAATAAACCTGAGCACGCGACAGTTGTTGGCGGTGGCTTTATCGGCTTGGAAATGATGGAAGCGTTTCATCAGCTTGGGATCAAGACTTCGTTGATTGAGATGGCTGACCAAGTAATGACGCCAGTAGACCGGGAAATGGCCGGCTTTGCCCATGCGGAGATTCGTGACAAAGGCATCGACCTAAAACTCGGCGTCGCGCTTGAGTCTGTGAAATATATACCTAACGAACACATCGCAAGTTTTGATTCAGGCGAGAGCGAGAAGCACCAACACATAGAGGGTGAATTAGAATTAACACTTAATAATGGCGAGTCATTAACTACTGATATCTTAATCATGGCTATCGGTGTGCGTCCTGAGACTAAGTTAGCAAAAGAAGCAGGACTTCAAATTGGCGAACTAGGTGGTATCTACACCAATGAAATGATGCAGACTAGCGATCCTAGCATCTACGCTGTGGGTGATGTGGTCGAAGAAAAAGACTTTGTCACAGGTGCACAAACTCTAGTTCCGCTTGCTGGCCCTGCTAACCGTCAAGGTCGTATGGCTGCCGACAACATGCTCGGACGCAATGAAATCTATCAAGGTACACAGGGCACAGCTATCTGTAAGATTTTTGACCTAGCCGTTGCCTCAACAGGGAAAAACGAAAAACAGTTGAAGCGTGAAGGCGTCGACTATGAAAAAGTCTATGTGCATACCGCAAGCCACGCTAGCTACTATCCTGGCGCTGAGATTGTCTCGTTCAAGATGTTATTCGCCCCTAAGACAGGGAAAATACTAGGTGCGCAAGCCGTCGGTAAAGATGGCGTTGATAAACGCATTGATGTTATGGCAGTAGCTCAACGTGCAGGTATGACCGTTGATCAGCTTCAACACCTTGAATTAACCTATGCACCACCTTACGGGAGTGCCAAGGACGTGATTAACCAAGCCGCATTTGTTGCCAACAATATTATTAAAGGTGACGCGACACCTATTCATTTCGATGAGATTGCAACATTAAGCGACAACCAACTCCTACTCGATGTTCGTAACCCTGGCGAACTAGAAAATGGTGGCTTTATTGAAGGCGCAATCAACATTCCTGTCGACCAACTGCGTCACCGCATGGACGAACTATCAAAAGACAAAGAGATTGTAATCTACTGCCAAGTCGGGTTACGTGGTAACGTGGCTTATCGCCAACTCGTCAACAACGGCTTTAAAGCACGCAACTTAATCGGTGGTTATAGAACACTCATGTATGCAAAAGCTTAAGGATTAATACTTAGTCGCCGGTAATGGTGCGCGGACACTTACGGGCTAGTTGCTAGTTGCTGAGAGAAAGTCGCTCATAAATAGATGCGAGTAGTTAATAGTAAACATTGAAAAACCGAGCTTGGCATTTAAGTAAGTGCCAAGCTCTTTTATTATTCGTAGGAGTCAATAAAAGCTTGCAGTGCTCGCTGATCGACAATTTCTAACCCTTGATCTCCTTTTCTGATGAAACCCTTGTCTAATAGGTCTTTAACCGCTCTTCGATACACTCTGCTCGATGTACCAAATCGTTCTGCTTCTTGATTCACTTTATCGAAACCGCCTAACACAGTGTTAGTCTCGCTTTGAACCAATAAATCATACGCAATATTGTAGGTAATTGAGTGTAAAAGACGGTTAGTGTAAATACCCATAGAGTCTTGATAATCTTCCGCCAATGCAGAGGCAAAGAAGAACATCATCCCCGGATTTTCAAGTAGTGCTTCTGCTAATCTCTGAATGCAAATAACATCAACTTGCATGTGTTCATCAGCCACTACGTTCCACTGACAAGGGGTCTGCGTGAAAAACTCCATCTCACCGAAGATATGATAATCACAATTCACTTCGCCCAATTGAAAGCGTCGCCCATTAGCCGCCGAAATACTCATAGAGACTCTTCCAGCGGGCACTACATAAAGATACTGAAGCTGCTCACCTTGACGTAGGATTTCATCATTTTGATTGAAGTAACGAGAGTTAACTTGGTGTTGGTAGATGAGATCTCTAAATTCAGAGCTTTTTTGTTCTAAGTAGTTTTTAAAGCGTCCGCTTGAGTATGGTGCAATCTTCATACTTACTCTCTCATTGCATTACTGCTGTTTATATTCAAACGATTGTAACCACTTAAACCACAGGAGAGAACCCAATAAAAAAGCGACGGTCTCCCATCGCTTTCGTCTTGCATTTATTCAGGCTCTTATTGAGTAATTAATGCTTTCAGTGCCGCTAATGACGCTAGCCGCTCTCCTTGCATCATTACCTCTGCCTCATCGACATATTGCCCAACGCCCTCCTTTACATCTTGTTCGTACAAGACAACATTGTTCAAGATAGAAGCGACATTAAGCCCTCTCAAGCGTCCCACGGTAAACAGCGCGGATGTTTCCATGTCTGCACCTAAAATGCCTTTGCCATTCCAGTACTGACAAAGCGCCTTCTCGTCATCGGTATAAAAACTGTCGTGTGAGCGTACCGTGCCCAAATAGTAAGGTGTTGTTTGCTGCTGCAAGAACTTGTCTAGCTCTTTAAGCAGAGAGAAGCTTGCATAGGCGGGATACGACGGCTTAACGTAAGCGGTAGAACCACCCTCATCGCGAACCGCGCCCTCTGCAATAATTAGCTCACCAAGCCCGATATGTGACTGCATCGCACCTGCAGACCCTACTCTGATGATATGAGTCACACCACAAAACTTAAGTTCTTCTACCGCAATGATCATTGAAGGTGCGCCAATACCAGTGCTGCAAACTGATATCGCTTTCCCTTGATGAGTTCCAGTGAAGATTCGATACTCTCGGTTCTCAGAAACCATCTCGACATCTTCAAGCAAGCTCGCGATTCGATTCGCTCTATCTGGCTCACCACAAACAATAACTAACGGAGCAATTTGCGTTTCATCAACGCAGATATGAGGTTGCTTTGCCATCTTCACTCCTAAGAAGCCGTTGCTTGAGTTAACGATTTATCACTGTTTCGTTTAGCTGTGCGTGCCCACTCACGAGTACCGTTTGCCGCAATAAACATTAAGATTGCGTATTGAACAGACATTGCGTACACACCCTGCGTCGCATAAATACCAACGCTGATAATGTTAATCACAATCCACAGTATCCAGTTTTCAACATACTTACGTGTCATAAGAACTTGAGCAACAATAGATAGAATGGTCATCGTGGCATCCCAGAATGGGAACGCATCCGGTTCAAGCACTGGCTCCGCTAAATCCGCACCAAATAGATTCAGGCTATCTACCGCGATGTTTGCTAGCGCAAAAAAGAATGGGTCGATGTACATAGTTAACAAAGCAATAGAAATCGCACACGCTACGGCCGTTGCTACTAGTTTATTTTGGCTCAACCAACGAACTTCTAGCGTTTCACCTTGCTCATTAGGACGTGTCCATGCGTACCAACCGTAAATGTTGGCGCAAAAGAAAAAGAGTTGTAGAAGTAACAGTCCGTATAACTGAATTTGGAAAAAGATAACCGCGAATAAGGTGACATTCAGCAATCCGAACAGGTAGTTAATGGTTTTTTCTTGGCTTGCAAACCAAATACACAACAAACCAAACACGGTGCCGAATGCTTCAATCCAGCTCATTGCGTAGCCATCCCCTATTGGGATATTGACTAAAGTATTGTTGATATCAAGTAGAGCGAATAGGTCCATAGATGTGTCCTTTATTATTTGTTTTAGTGGCACCTATTTTATTGCGCCTCTCCAAATAAAAATGAGGACATTTGTCCCCCCTAGAATGCATGCGGTCATAAATCAGAATATTAAATCCGGAAAATCAATTTCACCGGAAGATGTCATAGCCCTCCCACAGTCTCGAACTCGAAACTCCAGCACCAGAACAGCCCCCTTCCAAAAACGAAATTTTAGCTTACTGGCTTAACGCCGATATCGCATTGACGGTTACGTTTGAGAAGCGCATGATTTTATTTCGAGCAGAATCGTTGTCTGGCGTGTTAACCGTGTAATCGCCCCAAAACTCGTTCTGTGCAACGTACTCAATTGTATGGCAGGTCACATGAATAAAGTAATTATGTTAGTAATGGGGCTGCTTTTTACCAGTCGATTGTTTGCCAGTATTGTTCCTCATGTTGGTCAACTTGAGCATGATGCGCCTATTCTCCTTCGCTCGGCATTGATTGTAGGGGTTGCGGCTTACGCAGTTTGGAGTGCATTTAAATACTTCAAAAAGATCAAGGCCTCAGATTCAGATCAACTGTAACGGCGAAAGTCCAAAAGCTTTTGAATAAGCCTCTAATTTCGATTACTGATCTGCGAAATAATCGACCAAGATTTTACGCCACTTTCGTGACTCACGAATCTTCAACAGGGCGCGGTTAATCTCTTCTTCGTACACGTTATTTTCAGTGATTATGAAACCGTAGTTGGACTTTTATAACTGATAAAACAACACCGCTATACCAAGCTTAAGTTTGATAGCTAGAAACTGACATAAACTGACTTTGTGCCGACGAACATAACTTTCCGCACTGAGTAATTTGGCTTTCTAGGAAGTAGATATTACGTCTACTTTTCACCCACTGGGCACGAACTTCCAGTTCTTGACCAATCAAAATCGGATGATGAAAACGAGAGGTTAAACTCACCGTCATCGCCTTGATATCATTCTGAAATAGACAATGCAACATCGCGCTGTCATGCAGTGTAGTGACAATGCCACCTTGCATGATGCCATCGTAGCCCTCAGTTTTATCTGTTGGTACAATCTTGGCTCTGGTTTTATATTTAGCTACTGCCTCATGCTTAGTTAAAGTGTCATGCTCGCCAATAGCTTCAAAACAAATGGCGCTGTCGTTGAAAAAACCTTGGCTGCACACTTGGCAACGCCGATGATTGTGTGGAAAGAAAACCTTCATACTTACCTTTACCCATAGATTGCTAGAGATTGATATGGCTCGACCAAAAAAACATCGCCAGTTGTGTACCCGTACGGCTTACTCTTGTTTTAAGCCCAATGGTGTTCCTATGGACGAGCTTCATAAAGAAGAATTGCTATTGGAAGAGCTCGAAGCCTTGCGCTTGGCTGATCAAGAAGGCCTGAGCCAGCTTGAAGCCGCTGAACAAATGCAGGTGTCTCGCCAAACGTTCGGCAACATTATCAAGCGTGCACGAGCTAAAGTCGCCAAGTGCATCGTCAATGGTCACGCGTTGGTGATTCAAAGTAGTTAATTAACGTGTTAGCCAGAAGTTATTTAACTCAGTGAGCGAGAACTCTGATGCTTACTTCGATACTTAGCTTGATGGCTCAGTAATCTGATACAGCTTTTTGCTTTGCCCTTCACACACATCCTTGCAATTGCATTCACGCTCAATATCTAACTGCGCCAATCCTCCACAGCTGCCTTTGATTGGCTTGCGCGAAAAAATCACGCCTATCGCCATCAATGTAACGACTCCGACAAACCCCAATAGCGTCAACAAAAAGGTCATTGTCGGAACCCTCGAATAGCACCTAGCTGATTAGGCTGTACCATTAGAATCGAAGCTTGTTTTTTGTGCCCGTTTTCGCCGCACGTTTTATTGCCACACCCACTATTTCTCGGCTCGCGACCATAATCGAGATCGGTCACTTCCCGTAGATTGTCGAAATCCAAAGCCCCGATTTCTGCCTTACCTGTCGATGCCAAGACTCGAATATCGTTATTGAACAAGTGCGCTAGCATCTTCTTACCAATATAACGAACCACCACAGATTTCACATCGTAAGAACGGAGAACCGAAATCCATTGCTTCTTTTTATTGCAAGAGGTGTCGGAGTCAATCAAAGGAACAATCTGTTTTATCTGTCGTTGTTCATCGACAATCGCGATCTGTGGGGAACGAGCAAAGTGGTTGCCAACATGAAGGTCGCGACAAGGTACTGCGTATAACATAGTAACTTCCTGTTATTGATGATCAGGAGTTCAGCATACGCCCCATTATTGGCATATGCCAATAACTATCATGTGAAAAATAAGATTTACTGGATCGATAACGAAGATCACAAGCACCCAAACTTACCGTCATCTTCAGCCTATCTCAGTTACCTTTCAAATAACCATATATACTAGGGGGTAGTATTTTTACTGGGGGTATTTTTTGCGTTGTTAATGCCTGTTATCAAGAGCCAAGCTCAAACCCATTACAAAAAGGCCTCGCACAACCGAGAGCTTAATCGACTATTCAACGTCACACACTAGTCTGAATAATGTCGAATTAGGGACCAATCAAAGATGTTTATAGGAAAAATAGGTTGGATTGAAAATCAAGAATTGCAGTCGGCTTCAATGTAAACAAGCTTATAATTTGAAGTGAACAACGCATCGAGTTGTTATAATATAACATCACACTAAATTACCATCATTTCTCATGAAACAGCCATTTATTCTAATCGATGTCATCAATCGCCTCTCCACACGCTATGTAAGCCGTTTCTCGACATGCTTTCGCTCTCTCAAGGGCTTGACTGTTGGCCTAGCATTATTGTGTTTTGCGCCAAATCTATATGCCCACCCTCACTCTTGGATAGAGATGAAAACTCATATTGAGGGAGAGAATGGCATGATCACAGGTCTCTCTATGGAGTGGTCTTTTGATGCAATGACCTCGATGTACATGTTGGATGGAGAAGACGTCTCTGCCGATACAGAAACTGAAACATTCAAAAAGCTCGCTGCGTCTGTAATCGAAAACATGATGTACGAGCACTACTTCACGTACTTTTATGATGGTGAAGAGCCCATCAAATATCAGGTGGTTGAGAACGCAAAGTTTGAGCGTGATAAAGCCAAGATGGTTCTAACATTTGACCTACCACTTTCTAAACCTAAGCCTGTGACACGAAACTCGCTTCGCGTATTGATTTTTGACCCTAGTTACTTTGTCGACATGTCGTGGCTATCCAACAGCGACGTGACATTGTCACCTAAACTAGCAAGACAATGCCATTTAGAATTAATCGAGCCTAACCCGACGCCAGAGCAAATGAGTTATGCAATGTCTTTACCTGTCGATGCAGATCCAGATAACACGCTAGGCCAACTGTTTACACAATCGGTTGAGCTTCATTGTGCGGCGGTTCCCGCTTCTTAGTCGCAGTGGTTCGTTTCAGCCTTTAAGTCAGCGTCTAGCTGATTAAGCATGGCAACTAATTAACAGAAAGATTTCAGATATAGGTTCTTGTTAAATGAAGAAAAATCAATCCAAAATCAATCACTACCTCATTGGTGCTGGCGCGTTCGTGCTTATTGCTATTGGTGCGTATCAACTGTGGTCCATGTGGCCATCGTTAGTTATCTCTAGCATTCAATGGCAAAGAGAAGTCAATTCAGAACTTGCAGACCTGCTCTATGAAGCTAAATCCAACCCTTGGGGCGCAGGCAGTTGCCTTATCGGGTTCAGCTTTATCTATGGCATGCTTCATTCTTTGGGGCCTGGGCACGGCAAAGTTATCGTGTCGACTTACTTAGCGACTCACCCAACCAAAGCCAAGGCGAGTTTAGTGCTTACGGTCGTCTCCGCTTTTTTACAAGCATTGGTCGCAATCTTACTAGTAAGCGTGTTGCTGTGGGGCTTTAGTGCTTCCATGCGAGTAGTGAATGACAAAGCGAATATGTTTGTTTCATTAAGCTTTGCCTTAGTCGCGGTCGTCGGCGCACTTATATGTTGGAAGGCTTTGAAAAACATCTACACCGCTATGCGTAAGCCTAAGCTGAAAGTGAAAGCCATCACTACACTCGCAACAGACACAGCTGCGACAATTTCAACGCGTGCGCCAATGGCACTTCGTTCATCAATATCAGCCCCTTCTCCGATAATCGACGCTACTAGCACAATGCAAGCCGCAGCTAACACTCATGCAGATCATTCTCATGCCGACTGTGGGTGCGGCCACCAGCATGTAGCCGATGCAGACGCAATCAACAAAGCCTCAACGCTCCGAGAATATGCTGGAATTATAGTGACGATTGGCGTAAGACCGTGCACCGGAGCCATCATGGTACTGCTTTTCGCAAACATGGTTGGCCTATATTGGATGGGCGTATTGAGTGCCTTTGCGATGGCCATAGGCACAGCACTAACAACCTCTTTAATTGCAATGATGACGCTAACAGGCAAACACTTAGTGAAACGCTACTTGGCAGCGGGCAACAAGAACAGCAACGCCTCATTAAAAGCCGCAGGTCACTACTTGCAACTCTTTGGCGGTATTTTGCTTGTGTTGATTGGCTTGTTATTGATGAACGGTCAAGACAGCGGCATGTCCCCTGTATTCACTATGTAGCGCACAACCGAGTAGCAATTAAACTCAGGTTCTTTTCACTCGTACCGCATACATCAAGGCCTCGCAAACGCGAGGCCTTAGTTTTATCTTATGAATGTAAATGGTCTTCTAGAATCACTTATCCACGTCACCAGTAACGCCGTCATGGGATAATTCTCCGGACAGTTCAGCTTGCACTTCAGCAAGGCTTTCTTCTTCAATCGCCACAATTTGTGCAGTTAGCGCATCAACTTCGATCTCATAAGCTTTACCATCACGCGTAACAAACACATCCCATTGATTGTCAGGCTCGTCATGACGAATCCCAAGTACCTCGACATCCAAAGATAACAGTGCCGCTTTAATCGCTTGTTCTTTACTGACTATCTCTGTGCCTTGAGCCGCATAGGTTGAAACACTAAATGTACTAACAGAGGCCAAAGCACCACATAAAATTAACTGTTTCATTGTTTTCTCCTCAGCTTTTATGGCTATTTTCACCACCTTGATAATGTGGTGTAGCGCGTGAAAAGAATGTTAGTCATTGTGTAGGTGCCTTCCATTTCCCCTCTTCTCCACTTTCTCGCCTTAGCCTCTTTTCCTGTTCTCAACACGTCTGTGCAGATTCCGCATAAGTCCTATTCCATTCCGCTGGTTTTTCAAATTTCATCGATCTCTATAATCCCCTTCATCCGCTGCGGCGAACCAAATTGATATAAGTGAGAAAGTTGAATATGACTAAGAAATATCAGAATGCAGTGCTGGATGATCAAGCACTGATTGAGGGCCTCAAATCAATCAACCCAGTATGGGGCGACATGACAGTACGTGTTGCTGGTGAAGCATGGGGCATGCCGTTAATTGACCAGAAAACCAAAGCGCTCATTAGCCTTGCGATTGACCAAATGGCGCTCAACGTAACGGGCGAAGGTAATCCATTTGGCGCTCACGTTGATATGGCACTTAAACAAGGTGCGACCTATGCAGAGCTTGAAGAGTTAATCGTATTTGCATCGGCATACACTGGCTTTAACAAAGGGGCGACGACGATGGGCGCACTCAACAAAATTCGTCATGAACGAGGAGATTTCTAATGGCTATTCCAGGGCTACAAAAACCAGACCATATCGGTTTCACGGTACCGAATTTAGATGAAGCTATCGCTTTCTTCCGGGAGCATTTTGACTTTGAACTGGCGTATGAGTTTGGACCATTCGCGTCCGATGATGACTGGATGAAAGATCATTTAAACGTTAATCCACGTGCAGAAATCACCAAGATCGCAGTGATGAACGCGAAAGGGATTAACTTAGAGCTCTTTGAATACTCAGACGCAGTAGAAAGAAACAAAACAGCACCAAATAACGCCGACATTGGAGGTCACCACCTTGCTCTCTACGTTGAGGATATGGATGCCGCGGTAGCGTATCTAAAAGACCAAGGCATCACAGTCCTCGGAGAACCAACCACCATGACTGAAGGCCCTACGGCAGGAGAATCTTGGGTTTACTTCATGGCACCTTGGGGGATGCAATTAGAACTTGTGTCTTATCCAAACGGCAAAGCTTATGCAAATAAAGCTAATGCAAACCGTGCTTCTGTTGCGTTGTTTGACCCACGATGAACATTATTTTTATCGTGATGATTGTGATCGCGGGTATGGGCTTGTCTTTCGAAGCAGGCTTACTTGGCCCTTTAGGTAAACAAGTTGGCCATTTATGGGCCACCTTGAGCATCTTTGGCGTTGGTACTGCGTTGCTTTGGATGATTCGTCACTTCACACCGAATGGACAATTCAAAGCTTGGAACACCATTCCAAAATGGCAGCTTATCGGTGGTTTACTGGGGCCTATCTACGTGGTCGTTCTTACATTAGCGACGCCAATTTTAGGGGTCGCAATGACGATGGTTTGCGTCCTGTTTGGTCAAATCACTAAGAGTTTTGCGATTGATTACTTCGGCTGGTTTGCAATGCCAAAGCAAGCGACTAACCCACTGCGTTTGCTTGGTTTGGGGTTCATATTCCTCGCTCTCTGTTTTGTCTATTTAGGAGGACAATCATGACGCTGATTATTTTACTCGCCATTGCATCAGGCATGGCATTGAGTGCTCAAGCGGCGATTAATGGTCAACTGGGGGCAAAAGTTGGTGTGATTGAAAGCTCCCTGCTGACCTTTAGTATGGGAACCGTTATCACGGGGTTACTGATTTTCTTCTTTGAACCAAGTTACGACGCAACTCTGTTATCGGTACCTAAATGGCAACTCGCAGGCGCACTATTTGGCATCTTTTACATGATCGTCATGGTAGCGGCAGTGCCAAAGGTGGGTGTCGCGATTGCCACAGTGGCTACCATTTTAGGCCAGATGATCATGAGCCTGATAATCGATACTCAAGGCTGGCTTGGGAATACGCCCATTGAACTGAATTATTGGCGTATTGCTGCCATGGTCTGCATTGCGTGCGCCTTGGTCTGTATTTATATCGCCAATCGGCAAATACAAACCGAATTAGAAGCACCGTTAGCAAAAGACAATATTACGACTCACCTTACCAAGGAAACATTGCATGTCAGCTAAAACCATCATCGTGTTCTTTAACCTAAAATCAACCACGGATGAAACTCAATATCTTAAATGGGCCAAAGAGTCAGATCTACCGACGGTAAACAAACTCAGTAGTGTTTCATCGTTCGAGGTCTTCAAAGGCATCAGCATGTTTGGTCAAGATAAGCCGTTACCATGGGATTACTTTGAGATTATTCAGATTGATTCTGAAGAGGCATTTCTTAACGATATTCAAACTCAAGAGATGCAGAAGATTGTCGAGCAGTTCCAATCTTTCAGCGAGGATGCACACTTTATTGTTACTGAGAATATTCTCACCGCATAATAAATGAACCTTCAGGCAAGCTAACTATTAGCTTGCCTTTTTTTATGTTTAGAACGTAATCTTTGACTAATAAAAGTAGGAGAAAGCTTGTGAATTACGATGTCTCTTTATTGGAAATAAAACTGTTCTTGATGACCACCCAATTTGGCAACTTTTCTGAAGTGGCACGTCGCCAAGACATGACACCATCGTCGGTGTCTCGCAAAATGGCGCAGCTCGAGGAGAAAGTCGGAACCAAACTTTTACATCGTCATACACGCTCAATTTCTCTTACTGATGAAGGTGTGGCATTTAACAAGCATTGCACCGAAATCATCAATCAGTATGAATCGGTTGTCGAACGCATTGAACAGCGTGCAGACACGCCTCGTGGCACCGTCAGAATAAGCGCGCCGGTTGCCTTTGGTCGACTCCACATCGCGCCATATCTCGCGGAACTGTTAGAAAGGTATCCACTTCTCAAGGTGGAAGTCCAGCAGACGGATGCATTTGTAAACCCCGCTGCTGAATCTATCGACTTACTGATCCGCATTGGTGTACCGCAAGATTCTTCTTTAAGGATGAAACGTTTTGCTAAGCAGCGCTATGTCATGGCTGCAAGTCCAAACTACCTCAAATCTTATGGCACCTTAACTACGCCAGAAGAACTCAAACAACATAACTGTTTAGTGTTTAAGGGACCAAATGGTCTTCAACGCTGGTTTATTGGTGAAGATAAATTAGAGCCGTATGAAGTTTCAGGATCACTCTACAGCAACAATGCAGAAACGTTGGTCGCGAGTGCGGTCGGTGGAAGTGGAATTGTCGTCTTTCCTACTTGGTTAATTGGGAAAGAATTGAAGAGTGGTTTACTTGTCCCTTTACTGGACGGTTACCAAGTTTCGACCAGTTTAGAGCAACAATCGATCAGCGCCCTTTATCTTGATACTGATAATCTGGCGGCAAAAGTCAGGGTCGTAATTGATTTTCTAGCAGACAAATTCAGCAGCACAAGCGACAAGAACTCATGCTACTGGGATGCTATTTAATCGAGTTTTATCCAATCAATAGCCACCAGCTGCTTGGGTTTTCTCTGCCAATCCGAGAGCATCAAGATATTGTACTAACAAGAGCAAACCTTGACGGTATTATTGATTTACAAAAGAGACATAAAACCGCTAAAGAAAAGTGCTGAGAAGCGATACAATGCTGGAGTTGCTAGATCGCAGCATGAAATACCAATTCAAAGAAAGCCCATTAACAAGAAGCATTAAAGTAGCCTCACATGTCTAAAGAACCCGGTTTCACTACAGAATACAAACTCGACAAGACGTTTTTCGCGGAGTGTTATGATCAAACTAGCCTTCCGACTCAATTTCCAAAAGCCTACTTAAAAGGAATACTGTTTCTTATTTTTGGTGTGGTTCTACTGGAATTTGAACTATTACCTAACGGCTATGTTGGCTGGTTCTTTATTGTTTTGAGTGTGATTGAAGCATTCAGTGTGTACTGCAAAAGAACCTGGTGGTTATGGCGACAAAAAATCAGCTCAGGCGCAGGCAGCAAAATCGTCTTTCAAGGTGACGCTAACGGAGTAAGTTACAAAAACCACAAAGCGACCAACACCATCGCATGGAGTGACATCGACCAACTTGAGCAGACCGATCTTGGTTTTATCCTGCATATCGGTAAACAGCGCCAATATGTGAGTAAATCTTGTTTAAACGATGAAGCTATTGCCTTCATGATTGAACACCACGCCGCATCAAAAGCGAAATAACACCAATAAATGCCTGCTGATTTAGCAGGCATTTTTCTATCACTTTTAATTCTACGTATCGAATTACCGGACAATAACAATGAATACCGTGTACCAAATCAGTGATTGCCACCTTTCCGATGAATCCAGCTATGAGAACCTGCGCAGAGCACTGGAATACGTCAACAAAGATACGGCATGCAAGACCATCTTTCTGACTGGTGATATTTGTTGTAACCCAAAGTCTGGCGACTACGTTCGATTAGAGGCATTCATTAGGCAACACATTAGCGACCAATCCATTTACGTGATTGCGGGTAATCATGATGACTCTCGCTTAATGCGCACAGAGCTAAAAGGCTCGACGATTTATGTCACCGACAAAGCCACCATCGGTGAACGAGAGTTTGTGTTCCTAGACTCAAGCTTCAAGCCGCTAGACAGCCGCCACCCACTTGGTTCAGGGCGTATTGATAACCGCGGCATGGCTCAGCTAAAACAACAATTGAGAAAGGCCAATGATCCTATCGTGGTTGTTCACCACCCTGTCATTCCAGTCGGTGCAGATTGGATGAAAGCGATCCGCCTAGAGAACGATACTGATGTGATGAAAGTGCTTCGAAAATATCGCGTTCGTGACGTGTTCTGCGGTCATGGCCATGATGAAATAACAGCGACACAGCAAGGCATAACTCAATATATGGCCCCGTCGACAGCCTATGGCTTTGACCACTCGATCAATGAATACAATCGCAGCGAGAAGATAGGATTAAGTCGAATCTCGTTCTGTACTGATTCCATCAACTACCAAGCTGTCTATTTTTGAACCCTATCTTACTGTCTTAAACCTCATAGATTAGCTTTCAAATAAACCAAACTATATAGAGCTATGCCAATAGAAGAGGCTTGCGGCGATTCAATTTATCAATCTGTGATTGAAGCCCACAACCCAACTTCCACAACGGGTCAACGTTCAGTAGAAGAAATTACCTGGTTAGCACTGATGACTGTAAAACAAATGCACGATTTAGTTCGGCGCAATCTCGAAAACGAAGAGCTCGAAAACTAAAAGTTTGAAAAAGAATTATCTAGAAAACAGAAAGCTTGAAAGCTGAATACGTAGGATTATCGCCCCACTCTCACAAGTGACCAGAGCCTTGCAAACGTTATTACCCTAAGGTTTGCTAGCAAGGTCTTTGTGATTGATAATAAAAGCAATATAGGCGCAAGTTAGCGCTTTTTTATCACCTAGGTTTATATTGAGGCTATATGGAAATCAAAGTACTAAAAAGCTTTGTGGCTGTCGCGACACATTGCAGTTTTTCAAAAGCTGCAAAAGAGTTAAATACCGTTCAACCTGCCATTAGCCGCCATATCACAAGCCTTGAACACGAACTTGGAGTGAGCCTATTTTTCCGTACATCTCGCGAAGTCGTCATTAGTGCCGCAGGGCAGCACTTACTTAAAGATGCGATTAGACTCATCGAACAAACGGAACAAGCAAAACAGTCCGCGATTCGAGCTTCTTCTGGTTGTATTGGTACTTTAACTATTGGTTATCTTGGAGGCGCAACTCTGAGCTTTTTGCCTCGTTTAGTTCGACAGTATATTGCTGAAAACCCCAATATTGATGTTGATCTTGTTGAGATGACGGCTTCTGAACAGATCGAAGCTCTGGACAAACGAGAGATCGATATTAGCTTCTCTCGCCCACTGCCGAACCTGCTTGTTGATGATTACACCTCGGTGACGATTTATACAGATAAGCTTGTTGCTGTTTTGCCCGTCACCCACGAGTTGGCTAAATACTCCACCATTCAAATGAAACAACTGCAGCAAGACCCTTTCATCTTATTTGAACGTGAACAAGCGGTAGGATTATTTGACTCCATCATTACTCAATGTGACCTATCTGGATTCTCTCCAAATATAAAAAAACAACCCAACAACATGCAAACCGTGTTAACCCAAGTCTCTTCTGGCTTAGGTGTATCTATCGCACCGCATGCAATTCGTGATTTACGCAGTGAGGGATGTGTATTTGTTAATCTTGAATCTGTGGACGTACAAATGCCATTAGTGATGACACACCATTCGCATACTCTATCCCCTACAGCCAGTGTCTTTGTTGCTGTCGTACAGAGTGAAATTGAGGCGATTCAACAAAACATGGCTTAGAAAGTTATCTATACCAGATTCGTATAGAATTTAAATCAAATGGTTATTTTTGTTATTCAATCGCTAACCTAAGACTTAGCTCATCGAAATCATTCATTAAAACGATGAACCAAAGTTAAGGTGTCACCATGTCAAAATTGACTACAGAAGTGTTGAGCACAGGACGTTTATTACTGATGTCGAGCGCAGTCTCGGCAACTGCTGCAAACCTTTATTATAACCAACCCATCTTACCTAAGATCGGCGCAGAGCTAGGGTTAACAAGCGAACAGCTTGGCGCAGTGCCAGCTGCCGGTCAGATTGGTTATGCCGTGGCATTGCTATTCTTATCGCCCTTAGGAGACACGTTACCCCGCAGACGCCTAATAGCGATCTTGTCTGTCATGTTGGTGTTGTCATCTTTTGTCGCGTTTACTGCATCTAGCTTAGTGGCTCTGGTTGTTGCGTGTTTTGCGATTGGTTTAAGTGCCAACATCACTCAGCAGCTGATTCCATTTGCAGCGTCACTAAGTACTCCAGAAACGAAAGGAAAAGTCATTGGCACATTAATGACAGGCCTAACTGTGGGCATCTTGCTTTCGCGTAAACTCAGTGGGTTCATCGGTGAGCAGTTTGGGTGGCGCGCGGTATTTATGATGTCAGCAATTATTGCGATGGTCTTTGGTGTGTTGCTGTATGCCTTTTTACCGACGAACACGCCGACAACGAAAATACCTTACCTTAAACTGGTTGCGAGCATGGCCACGTTAATCAAGCAGCATGCGACACTGCGTACTTCCGCTTTAACTGGCGCGCTTTGGTTTGCTTCGTTCAATGCGCTGTGGGCGACGTTAGCTCTGCATGTCAGTGAATCTCCGTTTAACTACAATGCACAACAGGCAGGAATGTTTGGTGTTATTGCACTTGCTGGGGTGATTGGAGCAAAAGTTTCAGGGTCACTGGTGAGCAAGTTTGGCTCTCGAAACATGATCAGCATGGCGTTAGTTATTATTACTGCTGGTTTTGTTATATCGGGTCTTTTCGCTGACACATTGACTGGATTGATCGTCGGTATCATTCTCATCGACCTTGGGGTATTTAGCGCTCAAGTATCGAACCAAGTACGCGTATTCTCAATTGACCCACAAGCTCAAAGTCGTATCAACGGTATTTATATGCTTGGCTACTATCTCGGTGGTGCGTTTGGTTCATTTGTGGGAATTCAGGCATTTGAACGTGCGGGTTGGACGGGTGTTGTGGGCTTTAGTGTTGCAGTCGTGGTATTGAGTTTTATTGCTAACCGTTCAAATAAGCAATAAGTCAACTCGTCTTAATTCTTGAACTTACCAATATACACAACGGATATTCACTCTGTATTTGATAGCAAATTTCCGACCAGTGATTTGCTATCTTTAAACATCTAATAAGGCAGTAGTAACTCTACTCTCTCAAGTTTTGAATATCATGATTCTCAAACAAGCTTTCCCGCCTAGAGCGCTGTTATGCCTTTGCGAGATGATCTTGGTCTATTCTTATCATTTAGACGACTGAGTTCCGAGGCTTTGAGTATGAATAAACTGTTTTTAATCTTATTGGTTTTTCTTTTGTCCGGATGCGGAACAAGTGATAGTGCTTTGATTGAGAGTGGTCACAACACCTCTTACATACAAGGTTTTCATGACGGTAGGCATAGCGGCATGCAAGAAAGCGGCAATAGCTTCGAAAACTACATAAAAGATGGAAAGCGTTTTGAATCAGACAGTGACTACAAGCAAGGCTGGATCGCGGGTGAGTCTGAGGGGAAAAAGCTACAAGCAGAAGCAACAGCGATCGGTAAAGGTGCCGCTGCTAGTTATCCTCAAAAATCGACAACGACGGATTTAGATGAAGTAGCAAAAGACACCTTAAAAGGCGTCGATACATCGGGCTTAGAGAATTTAAAATAAAGGTATAACAAAGCTAAGGTTAGGCTCCTGAATAACTCGCACCTTGCCCTACGCTTACAAATGCACCTGAGCAAAAATTGATCTGCATCAGTATGTAGTTTAATAATGATTAACTACTAAACATTCATAATACAAATTGCGCAATACTGAATTGAGAGAGTTCATTTTTACGTTGTTGGTGATTTCATGGATGTACACACCTTAGCTATATATACCTCTTTGTTAGCAGCTACGGTTGCGAGTGCTATGTTGTTAACGCATAAATATATACTCGCAGGCACCACGTTAGGGGTAAATTATATTGCTTATGCTGCTTGGCTGTTAGGAGCCAGTGTTACCCCCGCTTTCGTTCGGCGTTACTCAATCTTCAGAATCCACTGTTTTTCTTTCCAATGGTGCATACGCAACGGCTTTTGGTTTGTTACTCGTCAGTATAACCGTGTTACGCGGAGCAAGTCGATCTTTTCTCGTAATATCAATCATCATTAGCTCCCTTGGCATTAGCTTCTTCCTTTATAGCGCCCTAATTGCGCCTTCTGTAACTTCTAGGATCGAGGCTCGAAGTATTCTCGTTGTGACGATATGTATCTTAGCCCTCTGTGCAAACTATTCAGGGGAAAAGCACGATAACAGAGAAGCAAAGTGTCTGTTGAATCTGACCCTGTTTATCAACATTCTCTATATGGCAATTAGGGGCGTACTTGCTCATACCAAAGGAACGAATTCGAACTATTACCTGATATCAGATATTCATAAATTGTCTTTCGTTATCATGACAATCACAATTGTTAGCCTCGCATTTTCAGTGTTTTGGATCTTAACTGATCGTTTGTTTAAGCAGACCTATCGTTCATCGATCACTGATGAACAAACCGGCCTTTATAACCGTAGAGGCCTAGCAGAACTGATACCCAAGCTTGTTCAACCAGGCCGAGAGAGTGACATTTCTGTACTGATTGCCGACCTAGATCACTTCAAAAAAATTAATGATACCTATGGTCATGACAAGGGAGATGATGTGATTAAGTACTTTGGTCAAATTCTTGAAGATACATGCCGCACAAGCGATTTCTGTTTTCGCTATGGTGGAGAAGAGTTTGTTGTCATGCTACCTAGAGCGAATAAAGTTCAAGCAATGCAGATAGCTGAAAGAATAAGAAACCACGCAAAACACAACTCCAATCAAGAGCTCTCTTCTGGCACGTATACTGTCAGCATTGGAGTGACTCAAGCCCTCATAAACGATGACTGGAATTCATTAATTAAAAGAGCGGATAACGCCCTCTACGACGCAAAATCTCAAGGGCGCGATTGCATTGTTGAGCGTTAAGGCGAGTTGTAAAACAGTGTAAATACTCTTCCATCACAAAACATGTTGGCTAAGATTCAAGAGGTTAAACACACACAACCAGTAAGGTTAGCAAAGATGCGCTTTTTCGGTTTGTTTTAGCGATAGCATTATTGGCGTAACTCCCTTAAAGCGACTCTAGAACTTCCCGCCATTTACCCATTCTGCTTTTGGTGGCACGGGCTCTTGGTTTACCCATATCTCTTTAATTTGACCTCCCTCAACTCGGAATAGATCAAAACGCGCAACCTCGAGACCATTATCAATAACTCGGCTGTAAGCTGCTACGAAGTTACCTTGACCGACAATCTTGAACACTTGGTCATAGCCACCAATATAGCTATCTAAAGGGCTCACATCTGAGGCTTGATAAACGGCTAGCTCTTCGTGCTGGAGATACTTTGATAGCTTGTCTTTCTGCCCTAGTACCATGACATCACATAAAAAATCACGGATAAGGTTCTTATTCTCCTCTGTTTTATCTAAGTCAGTATGATTGATTGGCCCTTGCAGTCGACCTTCCCCTTCCGTCGGTTGAGCTTCGAAGGCAGAAATCACATCCCAATGTTCAATAATTTTATCGTCATTATCGGTATCGAATAGATCCGTAGTCACCCACTTATATTCGCCATTATTAATATCTTGGAATGCTTGAACAAACACGAATTGGCCATCTACGATTGAGCGTATGATCTTTATGTCTCTAACAGGGCAGCGTTTTAAGAACGGTTCGAAGAACTCAACAAAACCATCAATACCGTTGCGAACCCCAGTGCTATGTTGAGTATAACGTTGACCGGTGTACTTCGTTACCGCCTCTAATGCATGACCATCTCGGATACCTTCCATATACAGATTAGTCGCATTCGCTAGCTTATTGCTCATAGATAGTTTCTCCAAACTTAATAGTGCCAAAGTACGTTATTTGGCTCGTACACTGAAACTCAGAACTAGATTGTCTCAGGTGTCCTTTTAACTGTCGGATTGTTAAATAATAGGCTCTTCGCGTCGCTATTCAAAACCAAGTTAAGCTCGATATACGTCTACAGCATATCGAGCCTTTACAACCTAATTGGTCACTGTGGTTACTGTTTGGCGTGATAAGCTTTAGATACTGCGTAGCTATCCTCAAACCAGTTCCAACTCTTCACTTTGCCATCTTCAACCTGAACTCGAACCGCCCAGCTGAATTTACCCGTGTCTACACCAGATTCATTCGCAATGGCACTCATGCTGCCCATGAATACTGCTTGGTCGCCGTTTACAAAACTATAGTCTGTTGACCAGCTTGTGACTTTCAAACCTGCGCCAAATAGAGGAAAGAAAGTGTTGAGCACTTTTTCTTTTGACTCCCAGTTACCGATCCAAGGGATGTCGGCGTCACCTTCGTTGTGCCAGACAAAATCATCGGCCATTAATGACTCGAGTTTTGCCATATCACCTGAGCCTGCCGCCCATAAGAATGCTTGAGCCGTTTCTAGTGTCTTTGCTGAATCGACTGCTTTTGTTTCATCTGCAAGGGCTGGAGTGAATTGAAAGAAAGCCAGAAGACTCGCTAGACCGATAAGTAGATTTTTCTTTAACATTTTCTTTCTCCTGATTGTCAATTTTGAAGCTCAATGCGTGGGAGATTAAAAGTGCCATCAGTGCATGCTTTGAACTTCAGTTCTGTTTGTTGCCTTGTTGAGATAACTATAGCTGTGCTAAATTTTTGGTAAACTCACTAATTGAACACGTTGGATATGCGCAAATGCACAACATAAGATGGGATGACCTGCAATATGTTCTAACAGTGGCGAATGAAGGATCCCTGTCGGCCGCGGCAAGAGCACTTGGTGTAAACCACAGCACCGTTTTACGTCGTATTGACACCTTTGAGTATCGTCACAAATTACGAATTTTCCATAAACTTCCTACCGGATACAAACTAACGGTTGAAGGGCAAAAGCTTCTGGAGTCAGCTCTCGCTATCGAATCCACAGTAAGAGAATTGGAGCACAAGGTTTTTGGACAGGAATTGAAGCTAGAAGGTACGCTAAGAATAACGACGACCGATGCGTTATCTCGCCTCATTCTGGGTACTCATTTGGCTGCTTTTCATCGGCTTTATCCAAAAATTCAGTTAGAACTCAGCCTCACATCTCGTCAATTGGATATTTCACACCTAGATGCAGATATCGCGATTCGCCCGGCAAATGAGTTGCCAGCCCATTTAGTTGGGACCAAGTTAAGTAAAATTGCCTTTGGTGTTTACGGATCGCCAGAATATATAAATGGCCTTAAGAGTAAGCACCCCTTAAAGTCTGCATCTTGGTTAATGATGCATAGAGGCAGTGCTTCGCTACAGGTTTCTGAACTGATTTCGGAAGACAAAATTGTCATGAAAGCCGACTCTTTTGAGCCCCTGATCATCGCGGCTGAAAATCAGATGGGGTTAGCCTACTTACCCTGCTTTTTAGGTAACAGTAAGGGAACTCTGCAAAGAGTAGATATGGAAGTGATGCACCAAAATACAGACCTATGGATGATGACTCATAAAGATTTAGAAGATTCAGCCAAAGTAAAAGCATTTTTTAATTTTATGAAAGGCGCAATCAAATCAGACCATAATCGGTTGGCCGGATTTGATTATTAGCGAACGAGTGCCGGCTCTTCACCATTAGGCTTACGAACAAAATGACACAAAGCCCACAGCACAAACAAAGTCACAGTCAGCTCCCAAGCGCGTAGGAAGGTACTTTCCAACCCTAAATTGCTACTGGTCATGTACAACTGAATCGGCAGCATAGTCGCCAATAACGCATCGGCATGAATGTCTCTGGCTGAACCTTTCGCTTTGGCCATTGATGCGGTGATCATAAAGGCAAATAAACCCAACACTATGGTGTAGTAACCGAATGTAGATTGATGCCCTGCCATCAACAAGGTGAACACCACGGCGAATGCACAGCCGCCCACTTGAGTTTGAAAACGGCGGTCAACCACGTCGATAAAGCTTTTGTGTGTGGTTTGGGTTGCAGCAGCAATCACTGGCACCATGCAGAACGTTGCAGAGATAATGTCGACAATCATCAAGAATGCCAAACCAAGACTAATCAACGCGAGTGAAATTGCTCTGCTCTCAAATGTGACAGGCAGTTCTTTAAATACAGGAGGCTTGTTTCCTTGCTCAACAGGGAACAGAGCCACCATGGTTTTTGCTACTACCATGGTAATCAACATGGATACCAAAATTTCATGAATACGCATCGGCATATCCATGGTGGTATGCTGAGCAAACACCACAATCAAAATCCAGTTGAAGGTTGGCATCAACATTTTACCTTTCTTCGCTGGCGTAGTGGCTCGACGACGCATAAAGTCGAAGAAGAACAGGCTGATGGTCCACACCACAAACGGATGCTGTGAAAATACCTCAGTCACCACCAACGCTGTACTTGCTGCCATTTTGCTGAATCAGAGTCACGCGCTTGATGCAGTTCGGCTTTCGCTTGTGCCACTTTCAATTGGTAGCTACTGGCATCGATAGCAAATAATGGCTGACCTTTTTCAACCAACTCGCCATTACTAACCATGACGTCGGTAATTACGCGGGACACTTCTGGCGCAATGGTCGCTACGTTACGATACAAAGTCGCTTGAGTGGTGAAGGGGGAAACATTATCTGAGGTGACTAAAAAAGCGGAGAACAATGCTGCCGCTGAAAAAACAGTGTAAATCGCGTATCTATAAAAGTTTTCGTTCATGCTTGTACCTAGTTTTCATTCGTTATAAAGCGCCGCGCTCACGGCTTATTCGATTCTCTTTTCTACGAAAACTAGGTTATAACCATTCACAAATGGAAAACAGAGCCAATAAAATAAGTGAGGATTCCACATTTGGAAAGGTTGATGATTTGTACCGATTTCGCTCAATGGTTGAACGAAAAGGTCAGATAAGGGTGTATTGAAACGTTCGTATTCAGTTCCTCCCCTTTCCTTCCCAGCGTTCAATAAGAGATTGAAGAAGTAAGACCACCCGACTTCATTCCATTGGATTGCTTAATTTTCGCTAGCTTCTTATGGTTAAAATGCCTATTGTACAAACCATAAAATTATAAAGACTCGCGGCCTTTGCCACAGAGACTCTCCATTTAAAGCGAAAAGACTTACTATGAATTTTGATATCAATGCACTGAAACACCACCAACTGGTCGAAGATGGTCAATTAGAAGGGTGTTACATTCATCAGCCTGTGCAAGGCAGTCAACCAGATGACAAAGCCGTTTTAGAAGAGCGTCAAGCGCTAGAAAGCCGAGGATATAAGGTGGTTCAGGTTAAAGCGAAAGGCGGAACAACTACGTTTGCCGAAGCTATGCAAGAGCTTGCGAAAAAGACAGGCCACCAGCCAAAATAGTAAGTGACTTGGTAAACCAATATGATCATCGAGAAAGCACCCTACCGACTATTGAGTCAGCTGGGTGCTTTTTTATTGACGGCCTTTAACTGACTAATCTTGTTAACTGACCTAAGTTACTGACTCAGCTCACTGAACTTCGGCAAGCTTTTCACAAACCTCTGGTGTACATCCATATAAGTTTGCATATAGATTTCATCGATATTGTCACTACTCGGGAAGCTGGATGAGAAATCTACGTGGTTGCGGTCGATAGACAATTTAGCGGCCTCGACAATATGAGCGATGAACATTCTCGGATCTTCCAAGCCGATAGAGATACGCATTGTGGTCGGTTTGATGCCTGTTTCATTAAGCGCTTCATCACTGAGTTCTGAATGCGTAGTCAGGGCTGGGCACAGCGCCACGGTGTTGGTTTGCCCTAAGCTCACTTGCATGCCGATTGCTGGCTCAAGCATGTCGAAGAACTGTTTGAATCCATCTCGATTGATTGGCGCACGATCGCCGTTACCTTCCATATCGATTGTGAAAAGCGCCGCTGGCAAACCCAAGTACATGTTGTTCTGGCAGTGTTCATAGTTGTCACTGTCTGGCAAAGCAGGACACGATACATTGATGTCTGGGTGAGCATCAAAGATCTTCGCGAGAGTCAGTGTATTAATCGTTTTTTGCACCACTCGCATCTCATACGTTTTCATACCATTGAGCACTTCAAACGCTTTATCTGCATCTAGGAATGCACCCTTAATGTAGTACACATTCCAAAACAGCGTTTCGTTCCATAGGATTTTGGCCTCATCACCGTTGGGCTTGGTGAAAGTGACCTCCTCTCCTTTTGGCACAAACATAGTCTCATTGCGACCAATCACAACCCCAGCAGTTGTGGTGCCAGAACCCGCCAGTTCTTTGGTGTATGAGTGAATCACATAATCTGGTCTTTCCATCACATCGTCACGTTTTAGTACTGGGTGCAACAATGGTGTACCCACTGTTGAGTCAACAATCACATCCCAACCACGAGAGTGACCAGCTTTACTGATGCTAGCAACATCCAACACGTATCCATGCGGGTTACACGGTGACTCTAGGTAAACGTAGATTTTCTTACCTGCAGCGATGCGATCTGCGTATTTATCAGCAACCTCATCAAGGCGCGTCGCAAACTCATCACCGGAATAACCATCCACCCACTCTACCGCGACATTCAGATTAGAAGGCTTTCCAAACCAATCTTCCAACAGCTGGTAAGAACCACCGTAGATATTGCGTGAAGCCAAAACAATGTCTTCATGCCCGAGCAAGTGGCTCAACAACCCATCAATAGCCGCCATACCCGAGTTAAAGTTCCATGCGAGGTATTCGTTGGCTCTAGAGCCTGCCTCGATATCAACCATATGGTTAGCCAGTGAAATCGATGTAGGGTTAAGCAGTCGGGAATATATATCGTGCAACGGCTCTTTACCGTTAAACGCATCTTCAATCCATTCTGTACACGCAAACAAATAGGTCGCGGTACGAGTAATCACAGGGCTTGCAGAAAATATAGCAGCGACATTATCGAAAATTGGATACGCACCTTTAGACGCAAAATTACCATTATTGGTGGCAATAGACTGGTAAGTGGCGCGCATTGGGTTTTGCAGATTATCGAGGATCTTAGCGATCTGGAATGACAAAAAACGTTTGGCGTTAAACCAGGCGATTCGGTCACTCTTGTCGAGTTCTGAAAGTCCATCAACCGTCAATGCCCAAAGATCGTGTGTCTTGGTATTGGCTTGGTACAGTGTCGTCGCCAGTTCAATCAGCGTGATGCCGTAATCGCTATTTGGGTCGATACCAAAATGCTTTGCTTGCTCAACGGCAAGAGCTTCTGCTTGTTCGTGTTTGGTGGTTTTACGCAGCGGGCTAAGTTGAGTTGAAGTATTCATAATTCCTAAGTCATTCCATGCTTGTTGTTCCTTCTTTAATTTTAGTTTTGGGCAGATGTTAAAAATTGCTATTTGCGAAGTAAGACATACACTTTGAGCAATAATATTGCCAAACTAAATTCAATATTGATGGATTATGCCAATGGACGAGATCGACAAGAAAATACTGGCTGAACTGCAAAACAACGCTCGGCTGTCTAATCAAGAGTTGGCCGATCGAGTAGCACTGTCGCCCTCTCCTTGCTTACGCCGAGTTCGAGCATTAGAGAAACAAGGGATAATTCGTGGTTACCACGCCAGTGTCGACCAAGAAGCGTGTGGCCTGCCAGTCAATGTGTTTGTGTTGGTGAAACTTGAAAAGCCGACAGAAGAGAACATGCGAGACTTTGAGCAGCACATTGAAGTGATTGACGAGGTGTTAGAGTGTTTTCTGATGACGGGCAATCACGACTACCTATTGCATGTAGTCAGTGAATCGCTAAAAAGCTACGAGCAGTTCATCCGTAAACAACTAACTCGCCTGCCTAATATTGCTTCTATAGAATCGAGCTTCGCCTTCGGTCAGGTAAAAACTAAGACCAAGTTGCCAGTGAGGTAATTAGAAACGACTTAATTTGTCTGTGCTGAAGGCATTGGATAATCATCTCCAATCATACAGATAAGAGCGCCACCAATAGCTTTTTCGTAACGTATTTTTCCTGTCGCATCTGAGCTTTCTATACTCGAACTGCCGTCCACAATCTGATTAATTTCTTGTGCGACTTTTGTTGGTACCAACCAGATACAAGCTGCAACAGAGCAAGTGGATGATGACGATTCGCAACCTGTCTCGGAGCTTCCTCTTATCCAAAGACTATCCTTTTCCTTAAGCAGTAATTGCGTTGCTATGTAATCTGGGTGGTCGATGTACTGATCGCCACCTATCCATGTATCGCCATAAGGTAGATATGGTCCTCGCCATGTTGATAAGCCCGGATTTTCAATTAAGTGATTGATGTTTAAGTAGCCGAAGTTCGTGTCGGTATCGGAAGTAATTGGAGGTAAAGAGCCATTGTCATGAGAATATTGCTCCGCTGCATCCAAGACAGTATTCAGTTGCCCGATCAAAAATGTTGCCTCATCGACACGGGAAATACGGTTCCCGAACTGGTTGTAGATAAAAAAAGCGGCAATGAGCATGAGTAAACTAAACGTTACAAGTTTCCATTTTTTTATCTGACGCAGAAGTTTCAACATCTATTTTATCTCTCATCAAGAAGGTTCTGATAACGCTAAGGTCGTCCCTATGAGAAAGATTATACCAGAGTAAAATCAAGCGGTTTGTATTGAAACATTCTGCCCTATTGACCGTAAATATGCCTAGCTCTTAAAGGTCAATTTAGAACTAGACCCTCCCCAAAAACAAATAATAATCACCACCCTATTTCACTGACTTAACCACTTACATCAACCTTGTATTGAATTGCTCCGTAAAACAAACCAAAGCGATGGAAATCGATTCGAAGTGATCGTTTTATCGGACTGTCATCTAATTTTTGTACTTTGATAGAACAAATAGCCCAAAATTATTGAGCGATCGTTCAATTATATTAAATTTTCCACTATAGTTGATTGGTCAAACAACTCACAACAAGGAAAAGTTATGAATCCAAATACCGAATCTCAATCAGCCCCAACTCGATCTATCCCTCAAGAAGCATTTGATTGGTACGACGAATATGCACACGGCCTGATTGATCGCAGAGAGTTTATGACTCGTCTATCTGGGCTAGCTGTACTTGGCTTAACCATGACGACGCTAACTTCTGCACTGATTCCTAATTATGCGCAGGCAGAGCAAGTCTCTTTCAATGACCCTTCCATCAAAGCAACCTACGAGAAGTTTCCTTCACCTAAAGGACACGGCGAAGGCTATGGTTACTTGGTTGTACCCAAAGAGTTAGAGGGCAATGCGCCTGTTGTATTGGTCATTCATGAAAATAGAGGCCTCAATCCATACATAAAGGATGTGGCAAGACGACTCGCAGCGGCGGGGTTTATTGCGTTTGCACCTGATGCACTCTATTCGCTTGGCGGGTATCCAGGTAATGATGATGAAGGTCGAACGATGCAGAAGTCGCTATCAAAAGAGAAAATCGAAGAAGACTTTATCGCAGCGGCAAACTTCTTGAAGTCCCATGAAAAAAGTAACGGTAAGCTAGGCGCAGTCGGTTTCTGCTTCGGTGGCTATATCGTGAATATGTTGGCCGCTGTCATGCCAGAGCAACTCGATGCAGGCGTTCCATTTTATGGTACTCCTGCCGCACCAGATTTAAGAAAAAATGTAAAAGGCCCCTTGCTCATCCAATTTGCGGGAATCGATAAACGCGTGAATGCGACTTGGCCAGATTATGAAGCCGAACTCAAAGAGAACGAAGCAGACTACACAGCTTACATCTATGACGGCGTGAACCATGGCTTCCATAACGATTCAACTGGCCGCTATGCTGAAGAAGAAGCAGAGTTAGCTTGGAAACGTACACTTGAGTTCTTTAACCAAAAGCTTTCTTAATAGTTAGCTTTACTGAACCCGTTTTCTTTAGATTCCGAGTGACTGCCCTATTCCCTACAAAACCCAAAAGGCCTCGCACTCGCGAGGCCTTTGTTGGTCGGTAATCAGTTCCTCCCTTTTCCCATTACCAACAATAGGTTTGAGATGTAAACCAAGGGGGTTAGAAGGGGATTGTCGGTCGAGTCTCACGTACAGAAGCCTCGTTGATTCACTGACTTAACCGCTCATCAATGTAACTTCGCTTCAAACAAACCTATTGACCCGATCGCGCAAATAGATAATATAGATAGCTAGACGTCTACATGTCTTTTATTTATTAAATGGAGTTATCATGAACAGCTACAAAAAAATCACAGCATCCCTGTTGGCATTAGCTTTCGTATTCGGTGTAACAGGATGTGGAAAAAAAGACGAGGCTGTCATCAAGATTGGGGCGACAGTTGGCCCACATGCACAAGTTGTACAAGCTGTTGCCAAAGAAGCAGCAAAGCAAGGGATAAACATTGAACTCGTCGAGTTCTCAGACTATATCACCCCTAACGCAGCATTAGATGATGGAAGTATCCAACTGAACAGTTACCAGCATCAGCCATTCCTCGATAACTTTAATGCCAATCACGATAGCCAGTTAGTTTCTATCGGACGTTCAATTTTGATGCGTATGGGCGTTTACTCGAACAAGTACACTTCGCTTGATTCTATTCCCGAAAACGCTCGAATCGCGATTCCAAACGATCCAACGAATGGCGGGCGTGGACTATTACTGCTTGAAGATGCAGGGCTGATCTCATTAAAAGACAACGCTGGTTTCAACGCGTCTTTAAACGATATTGTTAGCAACCCGAAGAACATTCGATTTGTTGAAGTGGATGCCGCGCAGCTACCCCGCTCTCTTGACGATGTAGATGCTGCTGCAATCACCATGAACTATGTAATGTCGGCTGGACTCGACCCTAAGAAACAAGGCATTTACTTAGAGAAAAAAGACGCACCTTTAGCAGTGATGGTTGTTGCGGCGCGAGAAGAAGACAAAAATAATGAAACGTATAAAAAGATTATCTCAATTTACCACTCACAAGAGATCAATGACTTTTTAGACAGCACTTTCAAAGGCACCATCGAAGCCGCAAATTAAGCTAAATCGTTTCAGATTTGGCGTTGCATGATACTCATAAAGCAACGCCAGATTTGAGTTGGCGGGTTGTCGTTGACGCATTCCAGCTTCTTTTCAAATTAGAGAGCAAAGCTTTAGTTACTTGAATGGAGGTTGAAAACCATATCGTCAGAGCAGATTATGTAAGCATAAAATTCAATTAAATCTGGGGGCTTTGCATGAAAAAAGAAGTGATACTTTTTGATATAAACGAAACGGTTTTAAATTTGGAGTCATTACAGCCTAAATTTAAAGCGGTGTTTGGAAAAGAGGATGCATTATCACTTTGGTTTTCAAAGCTTTTACACTCTTCAACGGTTTGCATCGCAACAAACGTAAAATCTACTTTTTCTGAATTAGCGAATGCAGCGCTCAACGCTATTGCACAACGGTACAAGTGTGATTTAACGGCGGAAAGCAAAGGTGCCTTGTTAACTTCTTTTGCCAATCTACCACCGCACACAGATATCAAAGCGTCTTTGCTCAAATTGCGCGAGAACGGGTTTAAAACCGTCGCTTTTTCCAACTCATCCCTCGATCTCATCACTTCTCAAATCAAGAACTCAGGCTTAGAAGGTTATTTCGACACCGTCATTTCCGTTGAAGAAACAGGCAGTTTCAAACCCAATTCAGATGTGTATAACTTTGCAGCCGAAACTTTAAAAGAGCCTGTCGAAAACCTTCGTCTTGTCGCTACTCATGATTGGGACACTCATGGTGCGCTATCCGCTGGCTTACAAGCAGCCTATATAGACCGAACAGGAGTTGAGTATCATTCCTTGTATTTGAAACCGGAGATTAGCTCAAGGACGATGAATGGTGTGGTGGAACAAATAATTAAGCACAATTTAGACAAGTAAAATCTCAAGAGACTTTTCTACTCCTGATTCGATACAACCACCCTGTAGTGGTCAACAAATTCCGGACACTGACTTAACCGCTTTGATCAACCTTGTGTTGAACTGCTCTGGTTATAGAGACGCTGTCGGTTACCTAAAAACTGCAGTTACCTAGCAACAAATATAAGCTAGCAACAAATATAAGCTAGAAACTACTGTAAGAATGAGGAACGCGTTTGTCTTCATCCCAGCCTAATAGCTCAATATTGATCAATGACTTGCGCTGCTCATTACACAGTGAAGCGATATTGATGATAGGCAGTTGGCTACGAAACTGCGCTGTAAGGATGACCTTTTTACTTTCGTTAAGGCTGCTTCTGCATTGCGACAAAATCGCTTCAGTATCTAGTTGGTGTGCGTTCTCGATAATTTGGATATCAGCATTCTCTTGATAGCAATCTATCAACCAAGATACAGCAGGCTCTTCTATGCTGGTGAGCACGATGACATCTTTTGTTGTGACCAATTCTTTGAGTTCAGATAATTTGAGTTCAGTTTCCATAGTTACCCTCATTCAGCAGCAAATACATTAAAGTCGATTGCCCAGTTTAGCCTGTGCTAAGTGGTAGCCTCTGTCGATCATCTCTTGTGAGCGATCAAACTCTAGGGTGCCACAAGCATTGCGTGGGATCTCAAGCGTGATATCGGCGGGGTAAGCGGCCAACTTTTGGCGAGCAATGGTCGATTGCATCGCATCAAATGCTTGGTTGGCAATATCGTAAAAAGCAAAGTTGAAGCTCATTTTGCTTTTTACACTGCTACCGAGATTATCGATAAAGTGAACAACCTTCTCATGCAGATTGCTCTCTTTTGTAGGTAGGGAAACCGGTATCGTTTCCTGTTGAAGCATCTCAGGTTCACCACCTAAGTTCACAGCCAGCGTAAAGTCTGTCTTATCACTAAAGGTAGGCGCAATCGGTACGGGATTGAGCACTCCTCCATCAATCAGCACTTCACCATTAATGACATGTGGAGTGAAGAACAGTGGCAAAGAGATGGAGGCGCGAATGGCGTCAAACAGAGAACCTGATTGCAGCCAAACCTCTTTTTCATCGGCGACGTTAGCGGCAACTGCGGTATAAGGGATGGGCAGATCTTCAATTGAAATCTCGCCGATCAGTCCACGCAGAGTGTCGATGATCTTGTCCCCTTTGAACATACCACTCGACTGCCATGAAAAGTCCAACAACATCGCCATATCACCTTGATCGATACTGGTGACCCACTCTTCAAATTCATCCAACTTGCCCGCAGCGTAGACACCACCGATAAGTGCGCCAATTGAACAGCCAGAAATGGATTTTATCTGATAGCCATGCTCAATTAACCAGCGGATGACTCCAACGTGAACCAAGCCTCTTGCGCCACCACTGCCAAGTACCAATGAGATCGTTTTTGCCATCATATTAATCCTTTAGTTTTAAATTCTAGGTGGGCTAACTCGCCGATTTACCAATTCGCCGATCTCAACTCACTGAATCACTCTCAGTCCATACGGGTAATGAAGGTTTGCTCGTCATCGACAAAAGCCACGTAGTCGCCGTGATAGATAAAAACCCGACCACGCCCTTCAACGATACACGCAAGCTGTGGGTTCAAATCTTCTTCAATATCTCTACTTTGAAAAGTGCCGGTATCGGTGATCACACCGCGGAGTTTAGGCAAAAATCCATAACTGCGTTTGGCTTGATCAATCAGGCTCAACTCGCTGGCGGTAGAAAAGCAAGCTGGGATTGGGCCTGCATCTTCGATAAACATAGTTTTCAGTTCTTCAAAGGCTGTAATTACCAGCCAGTCGATGCCATTTACGTGATGGATAAACATTGTTTATAAATACCTAGTTTCTCGATAACTCTAATGCGGAGATTCTATCACTATCAAGTGCAGAACGTGGGAGAAATTAAGGGACTACAAATAACCAGACACATACTATCTACAGGGTCTAATACTAGTCGTCCGACTCTACGACTAATGTCTAACCGACTGAGTCTATTTGTTTTTTTTGGTTTGGTATAAGGTACTAACAACTAAATGTTAATGAGTTTTTAATTACAAGTTGACGCATTGTTTGCGCTTCATACCGTGAGTCAACAACGTTTGTTGGAATAACACACCTAAGAGTGTGAACGAAAGGAATCAAAATGAGCACTACTTTAGAGTCCGCACATATACAAACAGAGAAGCCTCAAGCCAATGAGGATGAACTCACCTATGAACAACAACATAAACCAAGCTCAGAGTTTGAATCCCGAGAACAGTATCTAGAACACGAATTGCAAATCATGTCGCCTAAGCGCTGGCGTCCAAATTTGCCGTTTAAAGATTATCGATTTGAGATAGAAGACACCATCCCAGCGATGGCGGCGACCATTGGTAAAGTGGTTATGGTGGGCGCGATTGCAGCCACCTTTGCTGGGGCTCTCGGATTAAATGAAGACTTCATTCTAGAAAACGTTCGTTATGAACTGCTCATCGCCTCTGTTTTCATTATTATTTTCTCTGGCTTTTTATTGCCGACTGCAAACCTCGCAGGGACCCACGGCCCACTTATCCCTTTGATTCCGATTGTGGTTGCAGCAGGTGGACACCCGATGGCGTTTGGCCTGTTGATTGGCGCTTTTGGCCTCATCTTAGCCATCAGTAAAGGTGGCAGCATGTTGGCCAACCTCACCAGTAAAGGCGTGTGTGGCGGCTTATTGCTCTACCTCGGCTTTGTTGGAACCGCCTCTCAAGTGAAAAAGCTTTTCGCTTGGGCTGAAGGAATCGGTATGAGCCACATCGCGTTTGTGGTGATCTTTTGCACCATTATCTTGTACGCGCTACTGGAACACTTCCGCAAACGTTGGTTAGCAGTACCTCTTAGCTGCTTGTTGGGTGGTACGATTGCATTTGCCATGGGCGCCCCATTTGCTTTCCACACTGAGCCAGGCTTGCCTAACATGAACCCTATGTATTGGTGGGGAGAAGATACAGGTTGGATGCTAGGCCTACCGACGATTGAACACTTCATGGTGGTATTGCCGTTTGCGATTCTAGCCGTAGCGATGTGGTCACCGGATTTCTTAGGGCATCAAGTATTCCAAAAGATCAGCTACCCAGAGCGTACCGAAAAAGTACACATGAACATCGACGACACCATGACCACGGCATCAATTCGTCAAACGTTCGGTTCTCTGCTTGGCGGTACTAACTTTACATCTTCATGGGGTACTTACATCGTACCAGCGGCGATAGCTAAACGCCCTATTCCTGCTGGCGCGCTGCTCACAGCTCTGTTCTGTATCATCGCCGCTGTTTGGGGTTACCCGATGGATCTAGCTATCTGGCAACCTGTACTGTGTGTGGCGCTGATTGTTGGGGTATTTGTGCCATTGCTAGAAGCTGGAATGGAAATGACGCGTGAAGGAAAAACCACACAGTCGGCAGCGATTGTTGTATTTTCTTCAGCGCTCGTTAACCCTGCATTTGGTTGGGCTCTCACCATGCTGTTGGACAACTTAGGCTTAGTCGGTTGTAAAGAACGTAGTAGTGAACTGAGTAAAATGAGCCGTTGGGTGTTGCCTGGAACTATGTTTATTGTGCTTAGTGGTGTAATGGCGTTGGTTGGTCTTCTACCGGGCATACCAGCGATTATCCCGAGTTTTCGTTAATATCGATTTTTGGTCTAAACTCCTCAATGAACAACAGGATGATTTAATAAGGAAATAATCATGGGCAGTAAGATTCAAATAAAGCTAGAGAGACCACGGGTAGAGTTACTACTTGAGCGTTATAAAGAGCTGATTGGGGAAGATTATCTTGGCTATCGTAATCATGTTTATAGAACAATCACTTATGCAATGCACTTTCTAGATTATGATAAACAATTTGAAAAGTTAGTCGAAACCGCATTTGTCTATCATGATATTGGCCTGTGGACTGACCATGAACTCGCTTACCTTGAGCCATCAGAAGCAGTGGCATTAAATGACAATGAAAAGGAAAATTGGGGATTAGACCCTGATGCTCTAAAAGGCGCTATTCACTGGCATCACAAAATCACACCGTATAAAGGTCCACATGAAAAAGTTATAGAAGCTTGTCGAAAAGCGGACTGGATTGATGCATCAAAAGGAATGGTTAAAAAAGGGCTCCCTAAGTCCATGATTGCAGAAGTAGAACAAGCTTTCCCAAATCATGGATTTCATGACACTTTATTAAGATTAGCGAAAGACTACGGTGGTTCTACTTTAATTGGTGGCATTAAAGTGACTCGTGGCATCGTAAAGCTGTAATTTCGTAGTAATGGATAGGTTAGACTTCGTTATTTTTTTCTGAACCATGAGTACATTTAACCTCGCCATTTTTGTCCAATTCTGTGTTCACACCCCTACTTTTAATTCCCCCACAAACAACTAAGGCCTCGCACACGCGAGGCCTTGTTTTATCTTCGTTCCAACGAACAAGCAGAGAAGCAATTTACGATGGTAAACCAAATCAACTCGAGAGCCATTCGTCCAGTACTGTGATGAATTTAGGGTTAATGAGATAACCGATGGAAGCATGTGGATTGCTTTTCCCGTTGCGAATATTGAGGTTATAAATCGGGTGGATATCTTTCATTCCACCGGGTATTAGATCCAGTTTGAGCATATCCTTGAAGTCATTTTTAATTTTGCTGTCATGAGAGATAAAATCATCTTCTGCCGATATGTTTATCCATTGCTGAATGTTTAACGGGTACTTCTTCTCATCTTTCAAACGACTCCCTTTTAGCCTATCTTTTACGTTTTCATCGCCTAACGGTGACCCGAGCGTTAGCAATAAGTTGACCTTCTTATCCGCACCATAGTCATGCCTATACTCTCCGTAATGAGACAACTTCCACAGCACGTCATAACTGATCATCGACCCAAGACTGTGCGATACAATCATCACGTCATCCTGGTTATCAAGCGCTTCCTTCAGCTCAACCATTAGCCTATGCCTGACATCGCTACCGAAATAGGTATCTTCATACCAATAATGCGCCATGTCCGGTGCGACCTTGGTTATGAGTGTCTCAGCCACACCCAGCTTTCCAAATAGTGACGAAAAAGTATCTGCTAACGCCTCTTTCAGAAAACCAATTTTAGATACCTTGTTATACGTTGTTTTATTGAACTGGCTTGTCTTGTACTTTTTGAGTTCAGACAACGCTTGCTGACGACTTGCAGGGTCTTCCGTTGGTTTGTCTAACAATGTATTTGATAGCTCACCGTAATAGACAAACCGTTTATCGACATCTTTAAAAGCTTGTAATGAACTTGAGTATCCACAATCTCGCTGCAAGCCATGTTCTATAGCCTCGTACCAGAGTGCTTGAAGGGGAGCTTTATCGGGCTTTTGAGCGCGACCATGAATGAATATTATTTTCTTAGCCATAGCAGGACGTCCTAAACACATAGTTAAAATTATTGTCAGTAGAAAGCACCACTAGATTCGGTCAGCCCTTACCAATAACAGCGGTGCTGATTACGTATCTAGGGGTGGTTGGTAGAGCATTTATATAACTATGAGGCCGTCGTTTAAGGACCATAAATGAGTGAACGATGCGATCATTGCTCGCACATTGAAATGAATGTAGCTAGCAAAACCTCCGACCAACAAAAAGGCCTCACACACGCGAGGCCTTAATTTTATCTATCAACGATTACCACTGTCCTTTAACAACTACCCTACTTCACTGACTTCACCGCTTTCATCAACGTTGTGGAATGGTTCTAGTAAGCCAAAGCCTCCCCCTCTAGCTCCCCCTCGAATGGAGTGACCCGATCTCTTGAGACACAAGAATGAGGGGGAGAACATTCTTTGTCGCTGAACATATGCCAGCACATATAGCGATCGGTATTTAGTTCCTCCCCTTTCCCATTACCAACAAGAGATTGGAGATGTAAACCAAGGGGAGGTTAGGAGGGGATTATCAGCCTATTCTCACGTGCAACAGCCCTACTTCACTGACTTAACCGCTTTCATCAACGTTGCGTTGAACTGCTTTGGTTGCTCAAGCATTGGGAAGTGGCCTGAGTCTTCAATTGTATTCGCTTTAGACCTTGCTCAATTTTCAATAACAACGTGCCAAGTCACATTTATACCTCTTGCTAAGTATCTATTTTCAATAGAATTATTTAATATTCAATAACTAAACAAATGGTTAATACCAAACAATTACATTATTTATATAGTTAGTGGTTCTAGAAAATGAATAAAACGATACTCGCAGCATCAGTGGCTGCATTATTACTCACTGGTTGTACGGTGAGACACGATAGAGAAGCCATGGTGGACAACACCAAACAGGCATCAGAACTCGATATCTATCAGAATGACAATTACGAGCAATACAGCCAAGCAATGCAAATCATGTATGTTTACACAGAGCGTGAGCCGACTAAGCTAGGTAATGCCGATGTTCTGGCGAAAGATTACTACGATAAAGTAGCAATCAAAAACACGGTCAGTACCACCGCAACCGCAGCCATGTTAATTGGCAACCTGGCATCAAACCTCGATATAGCGACGTTCTTTTTGGGCACGCAAACAGCAGACAAACTTCCTTACGCCTTCAAACGTCAGCACAATATTGCTATCGAGCCTATTGGCGATGATGTCACTTACGACTCAATCTATCGCGAAGACTTAGATCGCTTAAAACAAATGATGAAGCAAAAATATCCGAATGCGGAAATTTTTGAGTTTGAGCAAGATTTTCTCAATGTTAGAAATACAAGTGTCAGCGCAATGGATATTACCAAACCAGAATGTGCCGAGTTTAGACAATCTGCCGAATTTACGCCTGATACCACTTTTGTTGAAGATGAATTAGACCACTGCTTTCTTTCGAAACGTAGGCCAGACTACTTCAAGAAAATTGTAGAAGGTGAGATTGATTTCATTGAGGGTGTACCACAAGCAAATCGTTACCTAGTGTATTCTGTTTCTGACGAAATGATGGCAACCAGCGAAAACCAACGCTACTTCTACCGCTATGTTCCTTACTTCGGTTGGATGGACTCAGCTAAACAAGAAACATACCAAGCTAACCCTGAAAAATTCAAGGCTGATGTAGAGGCAATGAATACATCGCCTTACCCATATCTTTATCGCTACTCGGATAACAAGGTATTACTCTTTAAGACAGATGCGACCATATAACCTTTTCAGGTTGAGGTACCCCAAGAAACAAAAAGGCCTCGCACACGCGAGGCCTTAGTTTTATCTATAGAATGATTACAACCGCACTACTTCACTGACTTAATCGCTTTCATCAACGTTGCGTTGAACTGCTGTGGTTGTTCTAGCATTGGGAAGTGGCCTGAGTCTTCAATGTAGTAAATGGTGTAATCCTTAATGTGTTTCTTGTTCACTTCTGAATCCGTTGGCCATAGGCGAGCGTTAACCAATATTACTGGCACATTCACGCTCTCATACACGCGGTGGGCTTCGCCTGTTACGTATTGGCCTAGATAATGGCGGAACTGGTTTATCGCGATAGCTGGCGGTGCTGATGCCATGTCTTGCGTTACCCAGTAAAGTAAATCCCCGTCTACATCTTTTGGCAGCGAGTCTTTCACGAACGCAGTAATGCCCGCTTGGAAGTCTGCTTCAAAAGGTTTGGTCATTGCATCTAGGTCGCTTTGTGAAACGGCTAGTGCGACGTTTTGCGATGTATCGACACCAATAATGCCCTTCACTCTTTTCGGCATCAATTTAGCGGCTTCCGCAATCACACCACCCGCCATGGAATGGCCGACTAAGATGACGGATTCGAGTTGTTCTTTGTCGATTACGGCTTTTATGTCTTCAGCGAATGCAACCATGGTGTACTCTTTACGGTTGAACAACGAGTTACCGTGGCCTGCTAAGTCCACAGTGATCACTTGGTGCTGCTTTGAAAACTCACTCACTTGGTTTTGCCACAGCCTGCTGTCTAAGCTCCAACCGTGAATGAAGATCAGCGCCGTATCCCCGCTCCCACTGTTGCCATACGCAATTTTCTCACCATCGTGAGATATCGCAATACCGTACTTAACCGTTGAATCATGAGCCATGGCATTCATGCTACCAAGCGTCATGAATACCAAGAGTGTGATGTTTAGAATTAAACGTTTCATAGTGTCTCTCTACTTACTTTGGAGGGAACACAGAAAACGCCCCTCTCAATCAATGTAGTCACTATAAAGTGTGAAGTTGTAGACGGGTCAAGAGAGGTTTTCAATAAAGAACTCTTTTGAGGAGGTGACTTGACCAACTCATTTCTCGACCAAAATCAGTTGGCGAATCGCATATTGAGCCTTGAACTACATATACAAGGTTTCTTATTAGGTCTGCAGGTTTAACCATGCAACATGTTCATTAGTAACATCAAAAGAGGCAACTCTTAGCCTTTGTGTATATTGACGCACATTTTTCAGGATGCAAATGACAAATTGCTTCTTAACTCAATAATTTACAATTAAAATAGAACTTTCCGTACTCGTGCTAGGGTTTAAGTTTGTTAAAAGATATAGATAGCTTCGGTAACGTTGAAGCAGAAGAAGATGCCGTATTAGATTTTTTTGTTTCAATGAGCATAACCGCAAACATTGAAACAGGTAATAGCTTTTTAGTGTTAGGACGTAAAGGATCAGGAAAAACTGCATTATTTCGCTACTTCACTGAAGGTGAGCATGCGACCCGCTCTACAGGCCTAAACTTAAACGGCTATCCTTGGAAGGTTCATGAAACAATAAAGGATGAAGGCGTTGAAGACGTGGAGTCTTATGTTGCATCATGGAAGTATCTTATTGCTGTTGAGTTAGCCAAACTAGTGATAGAGTCAGCCAATCGCCCGCAAATGAATGAAGTAGTAGAGATTAAAAAGTTTCTTTCTGACAACTATGGAACAGACAAGCCAACTATAAAAAACATTTTTGCACTCGACAAGCTTAAGCTTTCAGGTGACTTAGAGCCTCAACTTTTTGGTTGTAAACTTGGTAAAATATCCTTACAGCGAAGTGACAGAATGAGACTTGGTCATGAGTTGAATGCGCTTACTGAGAAAATTTTATCTCACGTAGCGAAGATATCTAAGGCCGCAGATATTAACGCTTTGTCCCTTCATTTTGATGAGCTCGACCGTGGTATTACCGTTCTAAGCGAATCCAGAAAAGAGATGATTATCGGTCTGGTACTTGCTGCGAAAGAGACTAATAAGCTTCTACGTGAATGTATATTGAATATTAAGAGCGTTGTTTATTTACGTACCGACATTTGGGAACAACTTAAGTTTTCAGACAAAAACAAAATCTCCCAAACAAATTCAGACACAATTGAATGGGATGACGATACACTCCTTGGCCTAATGAATAAACGCATTCAAGTTAAATTAGGTCATAAGCACAGTTGGGAGACGATTGATGACGGTAAGCGTATTAAACGACAACCTAAGTGGAAGCACATCATTGACCGTTCTTTCTTAAGACCACGCGATGTTATTTCGTTTATGAACTTACTACTTGAGGTCGTTAAGAAAAGTGATGAGACTACGGTTAATGTCTTTGAAAACCCACAGGTAGTAGACGCTAGACCAAAATATTCACAATATCTAAAGCATGAATTAGATGATGAAATTGCAACGCATTGGGGCGACTGGGAATCTTGCCTGCAAACACTTTCTAAATTGGGTCGAGAGTACTTTACCGCTGATGAATATCAAAAAGCATATAATGAAGTGCAACAAGGAAAGTCGCCCAAATATGATGCGCAAGCATCACTAGAGGAGTTATATAATTTTGGCATCATTGGTTACGAAGCTCGCTCAGGCTATGGTGGCTCAGGTTGGAAAACCAAGTTTGCAAACCCTGAACTGGGGTGGGATGGCAATGCAGTTCGCTTTAAAGTACACCTTGGCCTCAAAGAGTTTATGAAGCTTAAGGAAGACCGCTCTTAGAATTGTACTTTGACAGGCTTTCATTCGACAGTCGCTCTTAAGCAGTGAGGCGTTTTCTTTAACGGGATAGATTTAGGTTGGTCTAAATACCCAAATTTTTCACTATCACTCATCGCGTTAGCTCTATACGACTCACTGCACAATACCTGCGTTAATTATCAAATCGCTAATATTCGATTTTCTAAAACTAATTTTCGCCCAATTCCGATCTAGCACCCTATTCTTAATCCAACTCACACAAAAAGGCCTCGCAATGCGAGGCCTTTGATTTTTCTATCTATCAGAAGAGATTAGTCGCGAAGTGCTGCGCCGAATTTCTCTGAGATTGAAGCTACGATAGCATCTACTGAACCAGCGATGTCTGCATCTTCAAGTGTACGCTCTACAGACTGTAGGCTAAGTGCGATTGCTAGGCTCTTCTTACCTTCTTCAACGCCTTGACCAACGTATACGTCGAACAGTTTAGCGCCTGTTAAGAATTCGCCACCCGCTGCAATACACGCTTCTACGATGTCGCCAGAAGCGACTGCTTCGTCAACAACTACTGCGATATCACGACGGTTTGCAGGGAACTTAGATACGGCTACTGCTTCTGGAAGCACGCGAGTGTTGATAGCTGCCCATTCGATTTCGAATACGATAGTGCGGCCGTTAAGACCAAACTTACGCTCTAGTTCTGGGTGAACAGTACCAATGATACCCACTTCTTTGCCGTCTACGACGATAGCCGCAGTTTGACCTGGGTGAAGTGCTGGGTGCTTAGCTGCTTTGAAGCTGTATGCGATTTCGTTTGCAGAAAGCTCAAGAACTGCTTCTAGGTCACCTTTAAGATCGAAGAAATCTACAGTGTTAGTTGCAATGTCCCAGTGCTCTTCGCCACGAGTACCAGAGATAACGCCCGCAAGCATCATTTCTTGGCGCATGCCGTTTTCAGCTGTTGCTTCAGGGATGAAACGTAGGCCTGATTCGAATAGACGAACGCGAGACTGTTGACGCTTCTGGTTGTGAACAACTGTGTTTAGAAGACCTTGGATTAGGCCAAGACGCATTGCTGACATGTCCGCAGAGATTGGGAATGGCAGGATTAGCGGCTCAACACCAGGAACAACAAGTTTTTGCTGTTCTGGTTCTACGAAGCTGTATGTGATTGCTTCGTGGTAGCCACGGTCTACAAGAAGGTCACGAACGCGCTTAAGCGGTTGGTTAGCTTCTTTGTGGTCATTCATTTTAAGTGCCGCTTTAGGCGCTTGGTTTGGAATGTTATCGTAACCGTAGATACGACCTACTTCTTCAATTAGGTCTTGCTCGATTGCGATATCAAAACGCCAAGATGGAGACGTTGCCGTCCAACCAGCGTCTGTCGTTTCAACGTTACAACCTAGGCGAGTAAGAATTTCCACTACGTCTGTAGATGGGATTTCGTGACCTAGTAGGCTGTCTAGCTTAGCGCGACGTAGAGCAACTACGTTTGCTTTAGGAAGTGAAGCTTCAGATTCGCTGCCGTTTACTGGCGCAACTTCACCGCCGCAGATTTCAACTAGAAGCTGTGTAGCACGCTCCATTGCTGCTGCTTGAAGTGTTGAATCAACACCACGTTCGAAACGTAGAGAAGAATCTGTGTGAAGGCCGTAAGCACGCGCGCGACCACGGATGTGATCCGGTGCGAAAAATGCAGCTTCAAGAAGTACGTCTGTTGTTTCAGTCGTAACACCTGAATCTTGACCGCCAAAGATACCAGCGATTGCTAGTGCTTTGTTGTGGTCTGCGATAACAAGTGTGTTGCTGTTTAGTTCAGCTTCGTTGCCATCTAGAAGTGTTAGCTTTTCGCCCTGCTCTGCTAGACGAACCACGATACCGCCTTCGATCTTAGCGAGATCAAATGCGTGCATTGGTTGGCCTTGCTCTAGCATCACGTAGTTTGTGATGTCTACAACTGGGTCGATTGAACGGATACCACAACGGCGCAGTTTTTCTTGCATCCAGATTGGTGTTTCCGCTTTCACGTTTACGTTCTTAACCACACGGCCAAGGTAACGTGGACAAGCATCAGTTGCTTTAATTTCAACAGATACTGTGTCTTCAATGCTTGTTGCAACAGCTTCAACTGTTGGCTCTGTAACGTCTGCGCGGTTTAGTACGCCAACTTCACGAGCAAGGCCACGGATGCTGAAGCAGTCTGCGCGGTTTGCTGTTAAGTCTACATCGATAGTTACGTCGTTAAGCTCAAGAAGCTCACGTACGTCCATACCTAGCGTTGTGCCTTCTGGCAGCTCAAGGATGCCGTCAGACTCTACGTCGATACCTAGCTCAGAGAAAGAACAAAGCATGCCGTGCGATGGAACGCCACGTAGTTTTGCTTTCTTGATTTTGAAGTCACCAGGAAGTACTGCGCCAACTGTTGCTACTGCTACAGTTAGGCCAAGACGACAGTTAGATGCACCACATACGATGTCTAAAAGCTCTTCTTCGCCGATATCAATTTTTGTAACTTGTAGTTTGTCTGCGTCTGGGTGCTGACCGCACTCAACCACTTTACCTACTTTAACGCCGGTGAAAACACCCGCAACAGGTTCTACATCGTCAACTTCCAAACCAGCCATAGTGATTTGGTGAGCTAGCTCTTCGCTGTTAATTGCAGGTTTAACCCACTCGCGTAGCCAAGATTCACTGAATTTCATAGTTTCGACTGCCCCGGATTACTTGAATTGTTTAAGGAAACGAAGGTCGTTCTCGAAGAACGCACGAAGGTCATTTACGCCGTAACGAAGCATCGTTAGACGCTCTACACCCATACCGAATGCAAAACCAGAGTATTTCTCAGGGTCGATGCCAACAGAGCGAAGTACGTTAGGGTGAACCATGCCACAGCCTAGAACTTCTAGCCATTTGCCATCTTTACGTTTCACGTCAACTTCAGCTGAAGGCTCTGTGAACGGGAAGAATGAAGGACGGAAACGCACTTCAACTTCTTCTTCAAAGAAGTTACAAAGGAAATCGTTAAGAATGCCTTTAAGTTGTGCGAAGTTTACGTTCTCATCAACTAACATACCTTCCACTTGGTGGAACATTGGCGTGTGAGTTTGATCGTAGTCGTTACGGTAAACACGACCCGGAGCAATGAAGCGGAATGGCGGTTTGCCGTTTTCCATCGTACGGATTTGAACACCAGAAGTGTGCGTACGTAGCATTAGATCAGGGTTGAAGAAGAAAGTATCGTGATCAGTACGAGCTGGGTGATCGTCTGCGATGTTTAGTGCATCAAAGTTGTGGAATGCATCTTCGATCTCAGGGCCAGACTCAGTGCTAAAGCCAAGCTCACCAAAGAACTGTTCGATACGCTCAACAGTGCGAGTAACTGGGTGAAGACCACCGTTCTCAATGCGACGACCTGGTAGGCTCACATCGATAGTTTCTTCAGCTAGTTTCGCTTCAAGCTCTGCACGTTGTAGTGCGTCTTTGCGAGCTGCGATCGCTTGTTGAACAGCACCTTTCGCTTTGTTGATCTCTTGACCAGCAGTGCGACGCTCTTCAGGTGGAAGTTTACCTAGGCTTTGTAGTTGAAGAGTTAGTTCACCCTTCTTACCTAAATACTGAACTCGCACTTCATCAAGTGCGACTAACGAATCTGCTGTATCAATAGCAGTCGTTGCATTAGCAATGATCTCTTCTAGATGTTGCATCATTTCCTCATCTACCAGTTGGTAGTGTCCGTATCGGATGATTAGTTTTTTTAGATAGCTACACATAGTAATCAAACACGCAACCAATGCCAAATTGAATCGCTAAAAGAACAAGTTATTGCCTAAAAACACGGCAAATTTAACAGGATATTAATGAGGAGTAGGAAGAAGTGGAACAATTACAGGTTCCACTTCTTAATTTGGAAATGACCTGAAGGCTAGATCTGAATAGAACAAACGCTGTTCTTCCCTGCGTTTTTTGCTAAATAGACGGACTCATCCGCCGCTTTAATCAATTCGTTCATGGTTTCGAATTCTTGGGTCATTTCAGCGACACCGACACTAATACTGCCAATCCAAACTTGATGACTGGTTTCAACCTCTAATTCAGACACTTTCTGTCGAGCGGTTTCCGCGATGTACATCCCACCTTTAAGGTCGGTGTTTGGGCAAATAACCAAGAACTCATCGCCACCTAACCGGCAAACAATATCATCATTACGGAACGTGTTTTTCAGTTCACGCGAGAGGGTTTTTAGCACCAAGTCGCCTGCATCATGGCCGCTGGTGTCATTAATGCGCTTGAAGTGGTCGGCATCAATCATAATACACACTAAAGGCATGCCCAGTTCTTTGGAGTCTTGCCAATGCAGCGCTAACTGTTTAAAAGCACTACGACGGTTATGCAAATTAGTAAGAGAGTCGGTTAATGACAGTTCTTCAAGTCTCTTATTCGCTCGTTTTAATTCTGCCGTACGTTCCTCAACTTTATCTTCGAGTAACTGGTTGAAGCGTAACAACTGTTTGTTTCGTTCAGAGACTTGTTCAAACAGGCCGTTAAGCGCAGCCAACAGCGGGACAGTCGCAGAATCTTGCTGCTTTTCTTCCGCTTCAAAGGCTTGCAGAGGTGTCGCGCCCTCTTCTATCGCGGTCATTTGTCGCGCCATGTTTTGGTCGATGCCGAGGATGTGGTAAGCAAGCCAGTGGATCAATAAATCAAGTAACTGCCGTGCTGACGACTGATCTTCTTCCATGATGAAAGCTTGCATACTGTAGATATCTTGCATAAATACACGATGCACTTTGATATGCTCTTCAATGTGTCGCTCATACACACCGCAATCTCTCATCAAAGATTCTTCTTCTTTAAAGTGAAATTCGGCATAGCATGTGAGATCGAGTAAAGCGACGTTTATGTCGTCGATAGAGATAGTGTTCTCTGACAACAGATTTCCGTAGTGGTTGATAATACCAACAAGATATTGATGCTGTTCATCTACAACACCAATGCCTGTTTCAAAGTTTTTATCCCAATTAAATGAATTCATAAATCCCTTAAGGCCGATACCACCAGCACGATTTACATGCATATTCGGAGGTTATAGATACTGAAAAAATATAACCATTTTACCTGTAGGTTTATTCGATTGTTTGATCCACTTTATAAAAAGACGACTTTGAACATTCTAAATATGGCTCATCTTAAATTTGAGACGTCCCCCCCAACAGGAACGCCCCACGAAGCTAACATTAGAAATAATATTCCAACGCCATCTCAACAAAGTCATCCTTGCGTGCGAAGAACAACAAGTCCTCTGGGGTTTCGTTCTCAAACAACCAAGCATTCAGTCGCCACTTGAGGTTGTTGTTAATACGGCTCGATGCCTCTAGCTTGGCACTGTAGACATCACTGTTATCTAAGTCTTGAGTGATACCAGTAAGCACTTCGGTGCCGTCTTCATCGTTCAAAGCGAAACGTGCCCCAAGGAACACATCATTTTGGCCGATGGTTTGGGCATTGTTGCCTCGGCTGTCATACAGGTATTCAGCGATGAAGCCGATGTCCCAGTACGATTCAAGCGCCCCTACCCAAGTGTATTCAAAGCCTGTCGCCACGCCGGTATGGTTGTCGTAGCTGTCGCGATAAATGCTTTCCAGCTTCCATAACCAGTCACCGATAATGCCTTGAACATCCAATCCGAAGTGTTGCATTTGGGCGTAGTATGGCTTGAGTTGATTGCCTTCCACACGGTAATAAGGGTCGCGGTTTGTGCCGCCTAAGTAGCTTAAACCGACATCCCAATCACCGTACATTTGGCTGTAACGCAATGCCACATCAACGTGTTTTTCTTCTCGTGAAGATTCGTAAAGCGCATCGTCCGATACTGGCACGGTTGGCCTTAATCGACCGTCTTCGCCTGCGAAGGTACGCTCACGAAAATACGGCAGTAACATGGCGTCTATGGTGCCCCACTCTTTTATCGAGGTGAAGTGCACCATAGGCTGACCTAACTTGGATTCGCCATCGACCGATTCAATGGCATCGGTCTGGTTTACCACATCCACTAAATGCGCCGATTCGGTTACGCCCCAAAATACCTTTCCAACACCCGCTCGCAGTTCGTAATCATCCCAATAGGTTAAATACAAGGCTTCGCGAATATCACCATGAGTTCGTTCATCGTCTTCACTGTCTAGGCGATAAAACGGGGTGAAGGTAATGCTGCCGTTGCCCTCTTGTTGCTCCCAGTAAAACTCTGGCTGCAACACCAGTGAGCTTTGTCCTTTGTCTTGCCCTTGTAAGCCGTCGCTAAAGAACTGCCTATGTTCAAGGTTAACCTGCCCTGCGATATCAGGACTAAAGCCTGCCGCCACACAAGGCAACGACACCTGCATAAGCCCGACGGTCGCCGCCAAGGTTAAGGATAATTGGGTTCCTGTTGCCACAATCCTTTTCATATTCCTGCCTTATTTCGCACGTTTTAGTGTGTTCTTTTGGAAATCCTTGTCTTTAAGACCGGTCTGGAACACTAAATCTGTCGTGGTTAATACGGTGCTTTTGCCTGTTTGATGGTTTTGCATCGCCATGGTGTGTGCGCGCCAGTATTGGTTTAGGTACTGTTTGTAATCTTGGAACGATAGAGTTTTAAGCAGTGCGCCTTTGCGGTCGTAAAACTCGACTTTCATTGGGCGGTAGTGCTGTTGGTCTAGCCATACCTTTTGCATGGTGTAGCCTGAGTTTTTATCGGTCGGTACTTGCTCTAAAACAAAGGTGTCTACGCCTTCCAGTTTCGCGTCTTCAATGTAGTTGAAGGTGTACTTTTCAAGTTCAAACGAGCTTAAGTCCTCATACGCAAATTCACTGCCCATAAACGGGCCAGATTTGTTGCGTGAAGAGATGCGTTTTACACGCTTGAGTGCAGGAAGATACAACCACTGGTCATCGGATTTGGTGATGTGCGAATGGTTTAGGAAAGCCGTGCCTTTTACGTCGCGTGGTTCATCAAAAATGGTTAAGCCTTTGTCGCCATCGTCATCGACTTCCAAAGATTTCAATCGCATCAGACGTGTACTGCTTTCGCCCTGCTTGTTGCGAAGTAGCATTTCCATGGTTGCGACAGAATCGCCCCACCCGACATCGACCGCTTTACGTTGCTCGGCAATTTCTAAGCCTTTCGCAGGGTCTGCTAACGCTGGGAAAGCGGCGAATGTGCTCAGTGCCAACGAGCTAACAGTAAGTAATGTAGTAGCGAATGTTTGTTTAACGCTTTTCATAAATATCTCCTTGAGTCAGCCCACCGCAGCAGGCCGACGTTTCCTTATTTGGTCGAAGTAGTCAGTTCGGCTGTCGATCTAGGCTGCGACTTGGTATCTAGCTTTGATTCGTGCTGAGTTTTAGCTGAATAGTGGGTCTGTTTGTCGAAGATCATCAGTAAGCTTGGTAGCAAGATGAAATCGACCACCAGCGCAATGAAAATCACAATCGCGCTGAGTAAGCCCATGTCGGAGTTGAGTCTGAAGCTCGACATCGCCAGTACAGAGAAACCGGCCACTAGCACAACAGTGGTGATCCACAAAGCGCGACCGACGGTGTGGAAAGCGTATCGAACCGCTTCTTCTGCTGATTTCCCTTCGATTCTTGCGCGCTGGTATTTACTCAAGAAGTGCACCGCATCATCAACCACGATACCCAACGTGAGCGTGACCACGACTGACAAACCGAGGTTGATTTCACCTGAGATAAGCGCCCATAAACCAAAGCCAATGATCGCAGGCGCAATGTTGGGCACTAGGCTGATCATGCCTAAGCGAACCGAGCGCAATGCAAAGATCATCAAGCCAGAGATAAGCACTAGGGTGATAGGCAAAGTTGATAGCATGCTCGCCATGTTGGTTTCGCCAATGTGAGCAAACATCAGTGATGGGCTCGACGCGACTACTTCATATTGCGGCGCATTGGCGGCAAACCATGAGTAGATGCGTTCTTCGAGTTCCACCAATTCCACACTGCCGAGGTTGTCTACCGTGAGTACCATTTTGATCGATGATTTATCGACATTGATTTGGTTGTTCAAGTCCAAACCGTACGGCAATGACATCTCGTAAAGCAGTAAGTATTGCGCGGCTAACTCTCGGTTAAGTGGCAGTTGGTAGTAACTGTTATCATCGCCGTGCATGTTCTTATTCAAACGCATGTAAACATCGGAAAGCGTGGCCACGTGGTCGGTTTCTGGTTGTACGCGTAGCCAATCAGTAAAGTCACCAATCGCTTGCAAGAACACAGGATCGGCAATCGCTTGAGACTCATTGGTTTTCACCGCAATACTGATGGTCGTCATGCCACTTACGGTCTGTTCCATGAAATCGGCTGCTTGTCTGAATTCGCTTGAGGTATCGAAATACTTCACCGATTCATCATTCACTTTGTTCAACGGAATTAACGCGGCTGCACCAACAATCACTAGAGTCGAAATAGGCAGCAGAGCTTTGCGGTTGGTCACCACAAAGTCGCCCAGTTTATCCATGAAGGTCACTTTGTTTTGTGCGGCCTCATTGGCTGGCAAGGTCTTCACTGGCAAGAGCTTTAACAGCGCAGGAAGCATGGTCACAGAGAGGAAACACGCGATGATCACGCCCAATGCCGACAAGTTACCGAAGTCTCGCAATACGGGAGAATCCGACATGTTCATCATCAAGAAGCCAATCGCGGTGGTGACAGAAGTAATCAGAATCGGCATCGCATTGAGCTTGATGCTGTATTGAATGGCTTGTGCTTTCTCCATACCGCGCTGCATCGCTTGTCTCATGGTCACAATCACGTGAACACAATCAGCCACCGCCAAAGTTAAAACCAAGGTTGGCACATTCACGGTTGCGGTACTCAAGAACATCCCTGCCCAACCAGACAATCCCATGGTGGCAACAATCGAAGAGATGATCACAATGAGCGTCGCCACCACACTAAAGAACGAGCGCAGCATAAAGGTCAGGAACACCAGTACCACCAACAGCATTAAGGGAACGAGCGTTGAGCTGTCTTCTTGAGCCGAAGTCATAAATGCGTTGTTCATGGCTATGATGCCCGCTTTATGGAATTCGACATTAGGATACTGAGCTTGGTACTTGCCGATCATGGTATTGATTGCCGCAATCACCTCTTGCACTTCTGCGGTTTTGTCCACTTCTGGCAGTTGCACGGTGACGTTCACAATCGTCACATCGCCAGAGGCCGACACCAAGGCATTCTTAAGCAACGGCTCGTTAAGGGCGATCTGTTTTACTTTGGCGATGCGTTCTGGTGTGTGTTCGTACTCTTCATACAGCAAGTCTTCTACCAAAAGATCATCTTCAATGGCTTCGGTGTGCTGATAATTAGCAAGGGAATCGACACGGCTTGAATACGGGATCTGCCACGCATCAACCGTGAGATTTTGAATCAGGGTGAGAGTTTCAGGGGTGAAGACATTGCCATCTTCAGGTGCGACAACAATCGCAAGGTTGTCGGTTTTTGCAAAGGTGGTTTGGATTTCATCGAACGCCATCAACTGCTTGTTGGTGCCTTCGAAGAAGATGTTGTAGTCCCCTCTAAAGTAGAGGTTCTTAGCCCCTAATGCAGAGAGAATGATGATTGAAAACACCACCAGCAGAACGATAAACGAACGCTTGGTAGGTATTGAGTGCCAACTGTTTAGATCTGTGTTTGCGCTATCGGCATTAGGGTTATCTCGGTTTTGCTGATCGAACGTGGGCTTCTGGCTGTCATGTTTCATCACAGTCTCCATTTGTGACGATTCGTCATATTTGTGTCATAAAAAGCCAGCCGAAGCTGACAAAAACACAATTCTTAGTCATATACTCAAGAAAACCAAAACCACACTAGGCTAAACTTAAGTTTATGACGAATCGTCACTAATGGTTATTAATAAACCCACATAGGTGGGCTTAGTTGAAGCTTATCGACCTACTGACTCTAAGTAAGCGACTTCTTCACTGAACAGTTCTTGTTCTACACGGCGCCAAGTTTTGCGGTAGTCCCAATCAGTAGAAAGAGGCTGCCAGTTGAGGCCGTCTAAAATCATGTTCGCATTGTGTAATACTGAATACGGGTCTTGTAACCGCTTGATACAATGACTGTTTGAAGCATTCTGAGACAAAGCATTTGAACCAAATGCGATTGACCAGTTGGCGAATACGATGGCATCAGAACCCACGCCAGAAGAGAACTTTAGGTCACCGGCTTCTACTGCTTGATTGACGAGCAGATCCGCTTGTTCGATAACGATCTCTTCTAATTGATTCATCTCGGCAACGCGTGCACTGGAGGCTTTCTCTAGTACCCATGGGCTTTTCGCCATAATCGCGCAAGTTGATAGTACCGGTTCCATGCGAGCATAGATTCGGTAAGCAACGTGCAATGCGACGATCTTTTCACGTGTGTTGCCTTCAAACTCTCCAGAGCGAGCAAACATCATTGCTTCTGTCTTGAGAGAGTGAATACATAACGCTAAAACGACGTCTTCTTTGCTGCAAAAGTGATTGTATATCGTACCTTTAGAATAAGAGCTCGCTGCCGTTAGCTTGTCCATCGTGAGGTTTCCGAACCCTTGTTCTCGAACCAGATCTTTTGCTAACAACATCAACTCTACTTCTCGGTCTGCAATAGACTGCTGCTTTTTAGACAACACGCCTTTGCAACCAAAGATACCTTGTTTATCGCCTTTACAACCAAAGCCAAACATAATTTTTTAGTCCGTATATGAGCTTAGCCGTTATCTAAGCTTCGCCAGTATTTAAAACACTCCTATCCAATATATTAACACGAATAGTAAATTCATGTAGTTAACCATTTTGTGACGCTTCGTCATTTCTGACTTATCGTCATAATAGCGCAAGTATTGATCATATCAAGGGGTTTTATAAATTAAATACATTTTGTGAATGGAAAGAGAATAAATGGGATATAGCTAAGAAAATCATCAATAGTTGACCTAAAGAGAAGACTTTAAAAGAAGACCTGTATTGTGACCAACAGAATGTGGACGCGAATTGGGCATTCTTAACCTAACAAAGAATGTAGGCACTTTAAGCTGCTATGCGTATTCATGCCCAATGATTCCTAGCTTAAACCACAAGAATGAATGACTGTAGGCTTACTTTATGGGGCAGACGTCTCCTTATGGTCAATATTTGGCTTACTAATGCCGTTTTCTGTTAAGTTGCTATAAATTCGGTAAGGGGTGACTTACAATAGTGACAACGACTTACCTTTTTTGAGAACACGATATTGAGCGCCAAATATTCTTATTTAGCTTGGCAAGTGAATACTTCTAGCCCAGCAGAAAAACTGGTTTTATTGATGCTTGCAGATGGTGCTGATGAGTTCGGTTTCACCAATGTGTGCCTACAATCAGCAAGTCAACTTTGTGCTCTCTCGACGTTCGGTTTAGCCGATTGCCTTAAGTGTCTAGTCGACCAAGGTTTCCTCGATAAAGTAAAAGTAGATTATCGAGACAAGAAAGAGATACACGTGTTCAAAATGCTCATTGAGCAAGAGCAAGCTGCGGTTCAAGTTGAAACTCAACCGGTCAATAGTATTCCGGTTTACTCTACTGCACCTGCACCCAAGTTTCAGCCTGCTCCGGCACCAATGCAAAACACGCAATATGCTCCTCGCCCACAAGGCCGAGGCTCAATGAACAGCAACACCGTTTCTACTCATGATCTCAACGAAGAAGAGATCCCATCATGGGCAGAACGTGCGTTTAAATTCTCCGGCTTGGCCGGTGACCATAGTTTAGTATGGAAGAAATTTGTCCTTTGGTATAAAGCCAAAGCTAATGAATTAATGCCACTATCTCGGATTGAATCCAAGCTGCAGTACTGGCTAGTTAACGAGAAGCAAAATGAAAGACAACAACAGCAGAAGACCGCTCAATATTCAGGAAATGCAGGACAAGCTCAAGGAAATGGGTATAGACAAAAGCTTAGCCCATCTGAACGCTTCAGGCAGCAGCTCATTCAAAAAGGCAAAAAGCCAACCTTCTGAGCCAGCTCAACCTGTTGTACCTGACGCTACAGGTCCATTAGTACCTGAAGTGATTGAAGCGCAAAGTACCGAAGTGAAAGTAGCGGCTGCACAAGCTGCGGATTCTGGTGCGTCTCAACAAGTACCTGTTGTTGATCAAGATCCTGCAGAGCTGGAACTAACCGATTGGTGTATTCACGTGTTTGGTTCTTTCTTAAGCGTGTACGAAACACAATGGGAATACCAATACGGTAGCGAGCCGAGCGGTAAGTTTATTGAATTTGCTAACTCAGTCGATTCAGACGGCCTTAACCGCGTGCTAATGCACTGTCATGAACGTATTCAACTTGGCAACAGTTGGCCGCCGCAAATGGGTGAGCTTTGGATCCTGAAAGATTCTTTGACTGAAGAAGAGTTGTTGGATAGCCGTATTCGAGTGTTGTCACGCTCTGCAGATAATAAGATTGAGCAATGGTTAATCCAGAATAAACTGTACGATTTAAAGCGCACGGCTGAAAACAAACTCGATGGCCTGTTCAAGAAGTATTACTTGGAAGCGAAACGTTTAGATGAGAAAGGCATGCTTGAAACTGAGTTACCAGAATTCCTTCTTGCCGCTAACTCTGTAAAGAACCTGAACGATTTAAAACGTGAAGAGTACGAAAGTAAACACGGTAAATCGATTAACCCAAGAATTCAGCGTATTCTGAACAGTAAAAAATAACCATCCGCTTGCTATCTGTTATAAGAAAACAGAGTAGCGATTACACGGTTAACAGATACAAAAATGCCAGCTATCAAGCTGGCATTTTTTACGAATTCTTACGAACTCTACAAATATCCGTGACCAACGGTACGTCCGTCACTGACTGCAAGTAATTACAGTAGGTGGATAGTTGCGTTTAGCGTGAATACGCCAGAGTCGTCATCTTTCATTTTGAAGTTTTGGTAGCTAGCGCCTACAGATAGTGGACCAAAGATGAAGTATTCAGCGCCTACACCGTACATGATATCAACATCGTCTTGCTTGAAGCCATCAGCTTTAAGCTCGTAAGAGTGAAGACCACCCTTCGCGTATACGTGAAGAGGACCAAAATCGATGCTTGGTTTAATCGCTAGGTAAGCAGTGCTTGCGTCTAAATTCTTAAGATCGCGGTTGCCGTAATTAACGCTGCCGAAAGAACCAAGATCCCAGTAACCCGCTTCAACACCGATTAGTGGAAGGATACCTGTACCTACGTGGATGCCCACCGCGTTTTCATCTTCACCAGCGAATGAGTTTTGACCACCCATTACACCGCCGTACAACCAAGAATCAGCCATTGCTGTTGAAGATGCACCTAGTAGTGCTAGTGCCAATAACGTTTTTTTCATATTCGACCTTTTTCGTCCTAGTGGCAGGCCTTGAGTGGTAATAAATTGCCACCAAGTCGCCCTGTATGTAATAACTATTCAATTAGTAATGCAATAAGCAAGATTTATACCCAAACCTTGCCATTGCGTCTAGCTTTATTCCTTTAGCAAGCATCAATCGCGTTTTTAACACGCTTATCTGATACTGGGTAAGGCGTACCGAGCTGCTGTGCGAAGAAGCTTACACGAAGCTCTTCTATCATCCAACGCACCTCTTTTACATTTTCTGGAACCGCGATCCCTTTTGGAATTTTATTCAGCAGTTCTTTGTAATCATTCATTACTGACTCAACTTTGATCATGTGAAGACGATCTTTGTTCGGGTCAATTGGCAGTTTTTCCATGCGGCGTTCAATCGCTCTCATATAGCGTAGAATATCCGGCAAGCGTTTCCACCCACATTCTGTGGCAAAACCCTTAAAAATCAAACCTTCTACTTGAGCTTTTATGTCAGAAAGTGCGAATGCCATAGAAAGATCCACGCGTCCTTTCAGCTTTTTACTGATGCTGAATGCCGTGGTTAGGATGGTTTCAACCTGTTGAGCAATCTCTACTACGGTATCACCCAGCTCTGCACGTACGTGTTCTTTCAGAGCTTCAAACTGCTCTGGTTCCCAAACCAAACCGCCCTTCTCTTCAATCAGCTTATCAATACCACAAGCGATACAGTCATCGATAAGATCGAGTACCTGTCCGTATGGGTTGAAGTACAAGCCAAGTTTCGATTTGTTCGGCAGGTTCGAGTGCAAGTATTTGATCGGTGATGGCACGTTCAACAAGATTAAACGACGCTGACCCGATTTCATTGCCGAGATTTGCTCTTGCTCGGTTTCGAACAGTTTGATCTCTACGCTGTCTTTGGTATCCACCAGCGCAGGGAAGGCTTTAACATCGTAGCCACCACGTTTCTGTTGGTAGACTTTTGGTAATTCACCAAAGCTCCACGTGTGCAGGTTCTGCTGCTCGATATCGTCGTCTGCCACTTTAGAAAGCGTTTCTTGAACCTTGTCTTTCAGGCTCTCTTTCAACTCATGCAGATCTTTCTGTTCTTTCAGCTTACGCTTGCGATGATCTACAGCGCGGAATGTTACCTTTAAGTGCTCTGGAATCTGGTCTAACTTCCAGTCATCACGTACCACTTCCACACCCGTCATGCGGCGTAGCTCTTTCTCAAGAGAATCCAGTAACGGTGCTTCAAGCGGTGTCACACGTGCCAAGAATGCATCTGCGTAGTTTGGCGCAGGTACAAAGTTACGGCGTAGCGTTTTAGGTAACGACTTAATCAAGCTAATTACTAGCTCTTGACGTAGACCCGGGATCTGCCAATCAAAACCGTTCTGGTCGATCTGGTTCAAGATAGGCAGCGGAATGTGTACCGTTACACCATCGTTATCGTCGCCCGGCTCAAATTGGTAACTCAGCTTGAGCTTGATACCGTTTTGGTGCCAGAAGTTCGGGTAATCCAGATCGGTAACGTGGCTAGCATCACCGCGGAACAGCATCGATTTTTCAAAGTTAAGCAGCTCAGGGGTTTTCTGACTGGTCTTCTTCCACCATGTATCAAAGTGACGGCCAGAAACCGCCTCTTCGCCAACACGCTGGTCATAGAAATCGAACAGTTCATCATCGTCGATCAAGATGTCACGACGACGCGATTTATGCTCTAGCTCTTCGACTTCTTGTAGAAGCTTACGGTTCTGCTTGAAGAAAGCGTGTTTGGTTTCCCACTCACCTTCTACTAATGCACTACGTACAAACAACTCACGGCTGACGGTGGCATCAATCGCGCCGTAGTTCACAAGGCGCTTAGGTACGATTGGGATTCCGTAAAGCATCACTTTTTCGTGTGCCATTACCGCTGCTTGTTTCTTCGACCAATGTGGTTCGCTGTAACTGCGTTTAATCAGGTGTTTCGCTAGCGGTTCAATCCATTCCGGTTGAATCTTCGCGATAACACGGCCCCAAAGTTTTGAGGTTTCTACCAGCTCCGCAGACATGATCCACTTAGGCTGTTTCTTAAATAGGCCAGACGCAGGGAAGATGTGGAAGCGTGCATTACGTGCACCTTGATACTCATTCTTCTCTTGGTCTTTCATACCGATGTGCGAAAGCAGACCTGATAGCAGTGACATGTGAATGCCATCGTAGCTGCCCGGTTCTGTATTCAACTTAGTATCTAGCTCACGCATTGCTTGGTGAATTTGGAAGTACACATCTTGCCATTCACGGATACGTAAATAGTTGAGGTAATCTTGCTTACACTGTTTGCGGAACTGGTTACTCGACAATGCTTTTTGCTGCTGCTTGATGTAATCCCATAAGTTCACAAACGTGATGAAGTCAGACTCTTTATCGAAGAAACGCTTGTGCTTGTCATCAGACGATTGTTGCTTATCTGATGGACGCTCACGCGGATCTTGAATCGACAACGCAGACGCGATCACCATCACTTCGTGTAGGCATCGGTTACGTGGCGCTTCAATTACCATACGCGCTAAACGTGGATCGATAGGCAGTTTTGCCAGCTTACGACCAATCGCGGTTAGCTTCTTCTTATCGTCGCCGTGGTTCTTGTTTTTGTTCGCTGACGGTTCAACGGTGGCGATCGCACCAAGCTCTTCAAGCAGCCTTACACCGTCTTGAATGTTGCGCTTATCGGGCGCTTCAACAAATGGGAACGCTTGAATATCGCCTAGGCCTAGCGCTGTCATCTGAAGGATAACCGATGCTAGGTTAGTACGAAGAATCTCTGGGTCAGTAAACTCTGGGCGTGACTCGAAATCTTCCTCTGAGTACAGACGAATACAGATACCTTCTGCAACACGACCACAACGACCTTTACGCTGGTTTGCACTCGCTTGAGACACTGGCTCAATCGGTAGACGTTGTACTTTAGTACGATAGCTGTAGCGGCTAATACGCGCCGTGCCCGGGTCGATAACATACTTGATGCCCGGAACGGTTAACGAGGTTTCTGCCACGTTGGTTGCCAGAACGATGCGTCGACCAGTATGAGACTGGAAGATACGGTTCTGCTCACCCGCCGATAGACGCGCGTAAAGCGGGACAATTTCGGTATCACGAAGGTTGCGTTTACTTAATGCATCTGCGGTATCACGAATTTCTCGCTCACCGTTCATGAAGATCAAGATATCGCCAAGGCCTTCATCACACAGCTCATCAACGGCTTCAAAGATGCCTTCGATTTGGTCGCGGTCTGAATCACTTTCATCACCACCTAATGGGCGGTAACGCGTATCAACTGGGTAAGTACGACCAGACACTTCAATGATCGGTGCATTGTTAAAGTGCTTAGAGAAACGCTCTGGATCGATGGTTGCCGACGTGATGATCACTTTCAGATCAGGACGCTTTGGCAGTAACTCTTTCAGGTAACCCATGATGAAATCGATGTTCAGGCTACGTTCGTGCGCTTCATCGATAATGATGGTGTCGTACTGATTTAAGAAACGGTCGTGTTGAATCTCCGCCAGTAGAATACCGTCGGTCATCAGTTTGATTTGGGTATTGTCAGAAATCTGGTCGTTGAATCGAACCTTATAACCAACGAACTCACCCAGCTGTGTTTCCATCTCTTCAGCAATACGGTTCGCAACCGAACGCGCCGCAAGACGACGGGGCTGAGTGTGACCAATTAAGCCAAAGCGGCCGCGGCCAAGCTCAGAACAGATTTTTGGTAGCTGAGTGGTTTTACCCGAACCCGTTTCACCCGCCACGATAACCACTTGGTTTTCAGCGATGGCTTTCGCGATGTCTTCGCGCTTTTGGCTAACCGGGAGAATTTCTGGGTATTCAATCGTTGGTTTCTGTGCCGCGCGCTGAGTTGCCGTCATCATTGACTTAGCAATGTCTAACGCAATCTCATCAAAGACAGCGTGCTTAGCTTGTTCGTTCTTAATTTTACTCGCACCAGCAATTCGCTTACTCAAACGGAAGCGATCGCGCATCATACATTCGTTGAGCGCTTTACGAAGAGAGGCTGGGCTATTCTGATATGATTTGTTGTTTGTCGCTGATTGTTCAGCAGATTTTTTCGATGCAGCTTGGTTTGGTTTCGCTTTGCTCTGTGAAGAACTTGGCTGTGCTGCATTCTTGTTGTTATCTGCTTTTTCCGGAGACGAAGTCAAAGCGTGTCCTATTCTTGTACTTATTAAACTCGCGCGATTATATCACAAGTCTCAAACAAAAAAGCCTGACAGCAAAGGGAAAACCTTTAGCTATCAGGCTGATTAATCTCGCTAACACTCGCAGGAGCTATGAAAGCGCGGTCAAATGTAATTCGTACTTAGTCAACTCTGGTTTAAAGCTAACGTTAAAAACTGCGCTTAAAACTCATATTGGAAGTAGACCGTGTTGTAGTTACTGCCGCCTTTGATACGACCATACTGAGAGGATTTTTCAAAGATCGCAGAACGATGATGCAATGAATAACCGAACCATAAGTTGTTCAAGTCATTCTTACCAATCAAGTCGCCAACGTTGACATCGAATGAGAAGTCTAAGTAGTTCAATAGATGGCTTGCGGTGTAACCTTTACGGTCCATCTCAGAGCCTTCGATATAGGTAATCGAATCGATGTAAGACATACCTTCTGCCACACCAACACGCCACTGAGTTGGCCAATCAAAGGTGTAGTACGCCTTGATTGCGATAATGTATTCGGTGCTGCTCGATTGAACGTCTGAACTCCAGTGGTGCGCAATACCTGGGGTTAAATAGATATCCAGTGGCAAACCGAAGATCTCATCGGTTAACGGGTGTCCATAGAAGAACGAGGTCAACTGGTTGTTGTATTCGTCTTTCTCTCGATTGAACTTCATGATGTCGCCAATATTGGATGGCGTTCCCCAGCCGTGTGCGACACGTAAGTACGGCGCATTGCTCAGTTTAGGTTTTGGCGCTTTCTCTTTGTCGTTAAAGAAACCAAAGCCAAGGTACAATTCCCCCTGATAACGGTCTTCAACAATCGAAGAATCGTAAGCGTTATCGTCCAATCGAGTCACACTGGTTGAACCCAATAAGTACAAGTTAGAAACCACATGGTAACGCGTTTCAACACCAACATTTAAGTCAACACCAGCACCAATGGTTTCATTAGATGCGGAGTAATACTCACTGTTGAAATCAGCACTTTTATAACGCAGCGTCGCGCTCGGGTAAAACTCCCAATCTCCAGTTTCATACTTGGCTTTAGCTCGTAAGTTACCGTGGAAGTTGTATTCACTGTCGCTCATTAACTCCGTCTCGGCAGACCAAGAATCATCAAGTTGGTAGGTCAGTTGAGCACCAAAGTCCGCCGTATCGCCTTCAATCGCGTTCTGCTCAGATGCAGGAATATCAATAAAGCGCATGCGAGAGATAGCATTGAAAGACCACTTCTCATCGTCAGTTTGATAGAGGTATGCCCCCATCTCAGTACCGTCAATAAACACATAATCGTTCTTGAAAAACAGCATCGGTACGAATGAGCTAACCGATTGGTCGCCACCAGACGTGTCATAAGGGATGCTTGCTGTACGGAACATTGCAGCGATGCCCCACTCTTGCTCTTCAGCGGCCCACGCATTAGCACTTACGAAAATGCCACTTAGGAAAGCGCTACCTAGTAAAACCAATCCAGATGAAGGAAGAGTCGGTAAATATTTGAGCTTCATTCTTGTGTAATTACTCTTTGAAAAAATATTGTGTTACTGATTAGACATTTATTAACCATGACGGCTAACTATTTTTAGGTTTGCTCGGCATTGACCGTTACAATGTAGAATATTCTCGGTTAAATGAAAGTATTGTGAAAGTCTCCGAATTACAAAACATTGTAGATCACTTACCCAAAGATTCCGATCCAGATATTGTTATGGGTGAGGCGTGGTTGCCTGAGCGTTTGGTGGATACCAACCTAGACGGTGACATGCTATTTCTTGAATTCGATAATGCCCCTGAAGACAATCAAGGGGATGAAGAAGGCCGTGGCTTTGTTGAGCACGAGATTGCTATGATTCGAGAAAAGCTCGAACTGTTATTAGACGAGCCTTCCGATACCAAGACCAAAGCCGATGCCCTTTTGGCAATATTTCTAATGGGCCATGAACTTTCTAGCTCAGAAGTTATCGAAGTTCTTGAATCAACAGAATCTGAAATGGCAGAGCCTGAGATTGCAGAGTTTAAAACAACAGAATCTGACTCAGTAGAACTTGAAGCATCAACGCTTGAAACCACAAAGCCAGACACAAATAAGATCGAAACAAAAGAACACCACGACGACTAGCCACCAACGATTTTAGGTACCGTATTGAAACCCTCTACGACATCATCTCTTCCCCTGTTACTCGCCGGACCCATTTTAAGAAAAACCACCGCGACTGAAGTGGTACTTTGGTTAGCCACCAGCTCGCCTCTTACAGGCAGAGCCGAGCTTCATACTCAAGAAATAGACGATTCTGAAGCAGCACAAGACCAGCCGTTTTATACCTCATCGCTTGAAGAACATGATTCGATTCAAATCGGTACACATGCGTGGATAACGCTAATTCGCTTACAAGGTGAGTTTCCGACTAATACGCTGCTTGAATATGACATTCACACAGAGTCAGGTTCACTAAAAGAGCTCGCCCCTCACCTTGTTTACAACGGTAAATCTCGCGTTGAGTTTAAGATATCGACCTCAGCTGATTACATTCTTCATGGCTCTTGCCGCAACCCGCATCATCCAAGCAAAGACAGCCTAGTTGCAGCCGATAACAAGATGGCCGATCAAACCGTCGCTGAAAGACCCGACATGCTGATGATGAGCGGCGATCAGATCTACGCCGACCATGTGGCAGGCCCAACACTTGATGCTATTCAACAAGTGATTCACCTGCTTGGCCTTGTAGGCGAAAGCTTACCGACTGACTCGCAAATTAAACAAATCAACAACAGTGACGCTCTGTATAACAGTGAATACCACTTATACCAGCGTCATCACTATTTGCCGCACCACACAGCTTCAGAATCGATGATCGATAAGTTATTCCCGAACCGTGGCGTGCCGATTTTTAGCTCTACCGATTGTGAAAACCACTTGGTCACGCTGTCTGAGTTTATCGCGATGTACTTATTGGTTTGGTCTCCGACACTGTGGCAATGCGTCAATCGAGAGCGTTTAATTGATAATAACTTCACTCAAGGTGGACGCCAATTAACACCGACTGAGCAGCAACAATGGCGTGATGAAAGCGTCATCATGGATGATTTCATTGCTGGCTTACCGCAAGTGCAACGTCTGTTCGCGCATATTCCAACGTACATGATCTTCGATGATCACGATGTGACGGATGATTGGAACCTTACCGTGGGTTGGGAGCATGCCGTCGACCAAAACCAGTTCGCGACCCAAGTCATTGGTAACGGCCTTGCGGCTTACTGGATGTGTCAAGGTTGGGGTAACAAACCGGAGAGCTTCGACGAAACGTTCATCGAGCAAGCAAAACAGCTTTTTGTCGCTCAACCGCTCATTACTAAACAACCGCGCATTAGTAAACAAACTCATAATGAAGCCGGCAATGCAGCGACTACTCACTCTATTGGCAACATCGAGCCAGACAAGCATCAAGCCTTTATTGAGATGCTGAGTCGCTTTGAAGAGTGGCATTACACAATAGATACCTCACCCAAAGTCATTGTGTTGGATACTCGTACGCGTCGTTGGCGTTCAGAGTCACGCATGAACAAGCCTTCAGGTTTAATGGACTGGGAAGCCTTGATTGAGTTTCAACATCAGTTAATGAATCAAGATAAAGTGGTGATCGTTTCTGCTGCACCGATGTTTGGCGTGAAGTTTATTGAAACACTGCAAAAGATGGCGACCACAATCGGCAAGCCATTAGTGATTGACGCTGAAAACTGGATGGCACATCCGGGCAGTGCTAATACGCTGATTAGCATCTTTACCCATACCAAAACACCGACCAACTTCGTGGTACTTTCTGGCGATGTTCACTACTCCTTCGCTTATGACATCAAGCTTAGGTATCGTCGCAACAGCCCGAACATCTATCAAATCACCTGCAGTGGTATTAAAAATCAGTTCCCTGCTCCGCTGCTTAAATTCTGCGATGTATGGGACCGCCTGTTATACAGCCCTCGCTCAGTTTTGAACTACTTCACTAAGCGTAAACGCTTGAAGATCGAAAAGCGAAGCCCTGACAATCAGACCTTCTATCGCCTTTCAAACCGCAGTGCGATTGGAGAATTGAGGCTAGACACTGATGGGAAACCGCAATCGATCACGACACTCAGTGGCGACGGTAAAATTACCCGTTTCCCAGAGCCCGATTGATAAAATGCTCCTTATCGCTCGCGTATCCGTAATGTCAGTTTTTAGTAAAGACGCTTGCGATCACACTCTGTAGACCCAATAGTTATGCTTATGCTTATAGTTGATAGCTATCAGCGTTACGGAACTCGATACAAATTTTAACTGGAGCTCGTTATGTTCAATTCTCTCACATCAATGTTTAAACAATTGATTGAAGGCCAGGACCTAAGCAAAAACCAAGGCACATCACCTAATGTCGCCATTGCGAGTTTGTTGTGTGAAGTCGCGGGTGCCGACCATCAGATCAATGAATCAGAAAGAGTCGCTAAGCTACAGCTTCTGCAGCGTTTGCTGGATTTAGATGAAGAACAAGCAAAGGTACTGCTCGCGCAAGCAGAGCCGAAAGTAGAGCAATCAGTATCGCTGTATGACTTTACATCGCAACTCAGAGACCTATCTCAGCCAGTGCGAATCGACTTAATCAAAGCGATGTGGGAAGTAGCGCATGCCGACGGGGAAATTGACCCTATCGAAGATTCTGTGATCCGTAAAACAGCAGAACTGCTCTACGTCGACCACTGTGACTTCATCAAGAGTAAGTTAAGTGTTTTAGGCGAAAATTAGTGCCTGAAATAATGAATTGGAAACTGAAATAAATAAAAGCGACGGGTTAAGAAACCGGTCGCTTTTTTGAATCGGTAAACTGAAAGCTGACTAAACAGGGCTGAGAGGAGCTAAAAATTTAGCTACAACATAGTTAATGTGAGTTTCGCAAGATTATAAGCATCGACATAACCCGAGTGCTGACGACCTTCCCACTCAATATTTTTGGCTTCTTGAGCAGCGCGGTGACCAATGCGTTTGTCTTTCAAGCGATTCTGAACACGGTAAAGCGTTGCGATGTTTAAGAACTCGCTAAACGGAGGCTCGATGCCTTTTTCAATACACTCTTTGTGTAAGATAAGGTCGTCACGTCCCCACGCTGCGTAGATTTTTTTGGGACCACCAAAGTTCTTAATCATCGACTTGATGACAGACTCTAATGGGCGACCCTGCTTTTCGATTTTACGAGGTGTAATGCCCGTTAACTCGGCACAGAATAGAGAGACTTCGTCTTTCTCTGGCTTAACGTAGTATTGTGCTCGCTTCACGATAGTACCGGATGCTAGATCAATCTCAGCAAGACCAACTTCAATGATCTCTCCTGTTGTTCCCACACCGTCTTCGCTCCAACAGCACATTTCCAAATCGAAACACACAACTCGATTGTGATTCATACGTCGCCTAATTCTCTCGTCAAAAATTTTGTGAAATTGTACATGAGCCCAATACAGAACTCGACCCTAGTTGTATCAAGTGCTCATTTAGCCTGCAATTGTCACTCGATTTCGGCCATTCGACTTACTTTGATAGAGCATACTGTCTGTTTTTTGCAGAATCTCTTCCGTGTTTTCATTAGCGTAAATAGCAGCACCAATACTCAAAGTACAACTGAGCTGTCGACCTTTGTGCTCACAATGAGACTGGCTCACTGTTCTTAGAATACATTGTAAGTATCGTTCTAGGGCTTCATGGTTTGTAATACTAGAAATGATACAGAACTCATCTCCACCTATACGAAACAGGTTATCCCCCTCTTTCAAGCTCACTGAAATCAATTTAATTACATGAATGAGTAAAGCATCCCCTGCAGGGTGACCGAATTGGTCGTTAATGCCTTTGAACTTGTCGACATCAAATCCGATGAGACTAAAGGGTTCATTTCGCTGTATCGCTTTATCTAACATCTTATTGAAAGCACGTCGGTTATAAACCTCGGTCAGGCTGTCGTGGTTGGCTAGAAAACGAAGCTCTTCTGTTCTTTTATCAAGCATTTGATACAAGCGCTCTTTCTCTCGGATTTGCATATTAACGATATACGCCAACAGCAATGAGATAGTTGTTCCGACTAACGCGATTCCGGTTAACACCAGATAACCATAGAAAGAGATGCATGAATCTATTTTGTAATCGACCTTCCAATCTCGATTGGTCAGTGAGATTGTTTTGGTAATGTGGTGCCCAGATACCGCTTCATAACCCTCGGTCTCAAACAATATTGGGGAGTTTTCTGCTTCGAAACCCGTATCGGTAACACGAATATAGACATCCATGTCTCCCACTGCCGAAGCCAGTAGATTTTCAAAGTAGTAAGTCGTTCGAACCACACCAATCACAACGCCAAGTAGATTATCGCTTTCGCCTTCAAACACAGGGTGATAAACCAACATGCCGGTCTTTGGTGTATTTTGATCTAAGCCGTCTTGAAGCAAGCGAACTTTGTCTGAAATATTCGCTTTACGTGTCTGTTTAATATTATCTAAAACCAGCTTGAAGCGCTCACGAGAAAAATAAAAGCCAAGTACATTGTCGTTTGCTTGTGTGTTGGGATACAGGTCACTAGCAATGAACGCCGGCTCACCATCTAAGATGTAACCAAAGACTTTGGCTTCGTGTTTTGGAATAGTGAACAGCTCGTAAAACGGGTATTTTTCTTTCATCTTAGCGGTATGCTCGGCAATCTCGTCTGCTGCCACTTTTTGCATCCACTGCAAGCCAATTAGACTTTTTGAAACATTAATCGTTTGTTGTGCAAAACGATCAAACTTATCCCAGTTTTCAGGATCATTTGCGTAGAAAAAATTAGCACCAGAACCAATGTAAGCCACGTCATTAGCGATAAACGCTTCCAAACTCAGTGTCTGGTGAGTAGTAAAGCTATCCAAATTCATATTTAACGCGCGGTTTTGGTTTAACGCGACTAATATAAAACACAACACAGTAATCAAAAAACTGACCAAAAATACGACCAATGGGAGAGTTCGTCTCTTCAACCCTGTAAGTGGGTCGGTAGTGTGCGGCATGTGGCTTCCAAATAGTCTCTAATGAGTTTAAAGTATATAACGGAAGGGAATCATGCTCTATTTCTGTTTAGTCTTAAAACTGACATAAAACGGGCATTGTTTACCTTGCCCTCACATCGACGACCAATATTCGACCGAATCTCGACTAAATTTCAAGCTAACACACCAAAAACCCACTTGATTAAAAACATTAAATACCACTCTTAAGCCTTGAATATGCTAGTATCCATCCATATTTATAGCTTGAAAGTGACCGTTTCGGCTTAGTGCCAATGAGTTTCTTTCCAACCTGTATATTCCTTTGAACCGACGAATATACCGTTAAATCAATTTTAAAGAGAAATCACTATGATCGTTGATTTGAACCTAATCCCACAAACGTTTGATATGCTTCACGCAGGCCTAACAGCATCAAGCGTTTTACTACTGCTAATTGCCGTTTCTCGTAAAACCAAAGTGGTTGAGAAAGTCGTAGAAAAACCAGTAGAAAAGATCGTTGAAGTTGAAAAGCCAGTTGAGAAAATTGTCGAAGTAGAGAAAGTAGTAGAAGTTGAACGTGTGATCGAAAAAGTAGTCGAAGTTGAATCTAAGCTGGCAACAGCACCAACAGACTCAGCAATGCAGCTACTGTCTATCATGCAGCAAGAAGCGCGTCTTATCGACTTCCTAAAAGAAGACCTAACGTCATTCTCTGATGAAGAAGTTGGCGCAGCAGCTCGTGTTATTCACACTGGCGGTCAAAAAGTATTAGCCGATTACGTAACGCTTTCTCACATCCGTACTGAAGATGAAGAAACACGTATCACTATCGCTGAAGGTTTCAACCCTCAAGAAATTCGCCTAACAGGCAACGTAACGGGCAATGCACCATTCAACGGCACACTGGTTCACAAAGGTTGGAAAGCAACTGACATGAACCTGCCTAAGCTTGCTGAAAACTACGATGCATCTGTAATTGCACCGGCAGAGGTGGAGCTATAATGGAACACCAAAGTCATTCAGCTCAAGAGCCATCTTCTCAAGAGCAAAACCAGGTACCCAAGTTCAGTGTTGGTATCGATTTAGGTACTACACATTGCGTTTTGTCTTACATCGACACAAGCAATGAAGACGCTCGCGTAGAGGTGATGCAAATCCCTCAACTGACGGCGCCAGGTACAGTAGAAACTCGCAGCCAACTTGGCTCGTTCCTATACCAACCACACGAACATGAAATGAATGCGGGCTCTCGCGTTCTTCCTTGGTCTTCAGAGCCAAAAGCGCTAGTGGGTGCAATTGCTCGTAACCTTGGTTCTAAAACCCCTATCCGTTTGGTAGCAAGTGCAAAATCTTGGTTGTGCCACGGTGGTGTTAACCGTCGCGATGCTTTCCTTCCTGCAGGCAGCCCTGAAGAAGTGGAAAAAGTATCTCCGCTTAAGACAACTGAACTGTACCTTGAGCACCTTAAAGACGCTTGGAACCACGCAAACCCAGAACACAAGCTGGCAGACCAAGATGTAACGATCACGGTTCCTGCTTCGTTTGATCCTGCGGCTCGTGACCTAACAGCAGAAGCTGCACGTAATGTTGGTTTCACTCACCTAACGCTTCTTGAAGAGCCACAAGCGGCTCTTTACAGCTGGATTGATAACAGCAACGACACATGGCGTGATGAAGTAAACGTTGGTGACATCGTTCTTGTTGTCGATATCGGTGGTGGTACAACCGACCTTTCGTTAGTTGAAGTAACACAAGATGACGGTAACCTAAGCCTGAACCGTATCGCAGTAGGTGAACACATCCTACTTGGCGGCGACAACATGGACTTAGCTCTTGCTTACCGCTTGAAGATGAAACTGGCGCAAGAAGGCAAAGAGCTGGCTCCTTGGCAGGTTCAAGCGATGACTCACGCATGTCGTGATGCGAAAGAAGCACTACTAAACGATGCTGAACTGCAATCTGTGCCTATCGTTGTTCCAAGCCGTGGTTCTAAACTACTTGGCGCAACACTGAAAACAGAACTGACTCAGCAAGAAGTACAACAAACATTGGTTGATGGCTTCTTCCCGAAAGTAGCCGTGACTGAGCATCCAGTTCAAAAGACGCGTGGCGCATTGACTCAAATGGGTCTGCCTTACGCTCAAGACGCAGGTATTACTCGTCACATTGCCGCATTCCTTTCTAAGCAAGCGAATGCGCTTTCTGGAAATAGCGAAACGGCTCAGCAAGATTTCAACCCGTTTGCAAACATGCCGGGTATGCCCGGTACGCAAGGGTCAGAAGCGCCAGCGGCAGACTTCATCAAGCCAACAGCAATCCTGTTCAATGGTGGTGTTCTAAAATCGAACCTACTTGCTGATCGTCTTTCAGATACGATCAACGAATGGTTGATCAATGCTGACGAAGAGTTCGCAAAACAGCTTTCAGGTTTAGATTTAGACCTAGCGGTTGCAAGTGGCGCTTCATACTACGGCGCAGTTCGTCGTGGCCAAGGCGTTCGTATCCGCGGTGGTATCGCTTCTTCTTACTACGTAGGAATTGAAAGCGCGATGCCAGCTATCCCAGGTATGGCTCCTCCGATGGAAGCTTTGTGTGTTGCACCATTTGGTATGGAAGAAGGTTCAAGCGTACAAGTACCTAGCCAAGAATTCGGTCTAGTGATTGGTCAGCCAGTACACTTCCAGTTCTTCGGTTCAACCATTCGTCGTGAAGATGAAGCGGGTACGCACCTTGATCACTGGGCACCAGAAGAGCTTGATGAGCTTCCTGAAATCCAAGTGACACTGCCGGTTTCTGAAGGTCGTCGCGAAGGTGAAGTCGTTCCAGTGACTTTGGCTTCTCGCGTTACTGAGCTAGGTACCTTATACCTAGAAGCGATTGCTACTGACAACGGTCAGAAGTGGCACGTTGAGTTCGACGTGCGTGAAGACTCGAATAACGACTCAAACGAACAAGCATAATGAATCAACGGCACCTTAGCGGGTGCCGTTTCTTTATCAATACGGTTCTCAATCTAGTCCTGCCTGTTTCTCAGGAATGGCGTTTACGAATAACAACAATAAGACCAAAGCTATCAAAAAACTGGTCATCACTCTGGAAGAATAAGGTTTTGTATGGCAACTCCTCGTTTTTTAGTCGGCATTGACTTAGGCACAACCAATACGGTTGTCGCTTACTGTGAAATCAACGACGACCTACAACATGCTCCCGTTTCTCTTTTCGATATTGACCAACTCATCGGCCCCGGTGAAGTGGTTCGCAAGCCCCTACTTCCATCCTTTCGTTACCACCCAGCACAAGGTCAAATCTCCCCTTCTGACCTGACAATGCCGTGGGAACCAAGCCCCGTTGAAGGCGATATTAAGAACGTTATCGTCGGTGAATGGGCTCGTGAATTAGGCGCTAAGGTTGAAGGCCGCCAAGTATCGAGTGCTAAGAGTTGGCTATCACACCAAGCGGTTGATCGTAACTCCGACATTCTGCCTTGGGCTGGCGCAGCTGATGTCGATAAAGTCTCGCCAGTTGTGGCGAGTGCAAGCTACCTCAACCACATTCGCCAAGCATGGAACTACCGTAACCCGAGCAACAAGCTGGAAGACCAAGATGTTGTGGTTACCGTTCCTGCTTCCTTCGATGAGACAGCACGTAAGCTAACACTCGAAGCCGCAGAACTGGCGGGCTTAGGTAAGATTCTATTACTCGAAGAGCCGCAAGCCGTTTGTTATGACTGGTATGCCCGTCACCAACAAACCGCAGCAGATGAACTTCAACAAATCCCACTGATTCTAGTGTGTGATGTTGGAGGTGGTACCACCGATTTAAGCTTAATTGAAGCCAAATTCGATGCGAACAGCGACGGTAATAACGAGCTCGCACTCGACCGTATTGGTGTTGGTGAACACTTGATGCTCGGTGGTGACAACCTCGATTTAGCGCTTGCTCACCTCGCTGAGCAACGCTTCAATCAAAACAAAAAGCTCAATGCCTCTAGCCTAACCAAACTGATTCAACAGACTCGCGCCGCAAAAGAGAGCCTGCTTTCTGCCAATGCGCCCGATGATGTAAAGATCACCATGCTGGGCAGCGGTTCAAAACTGCTTGGCGGTACTAAGAGTATTGGTTTAACCAAACAAGAAGTCCATCAAATCGCATTGGAAGGTTTCTTCCCGCTTTCTGAGTTTACTGAAACACCCGACAAACGCCGCAGTGCAGTGGTTGAGTTTGGTCTGCCTTACGTGGCTGACCCTGCAGTGAGTAAGCACGTTGCAGAATTCCTAGCAACACACCAACAAGTGTCTAAAGCCGCATTAGAAAACTCAGACTCGATTGAGTTCGATGACACCAAACCTGCAATTCCAGTTGGCGTGCTGCTCAATGGTGGTGTGTTTAACAGTGAACTGGTAACAGAGCGAATTACTCAGCTACTGGGCAACTGGAACGGTTCTCCTATCACAGTGCTTGATAACCCTCATCCAGATTGGTCTGTTGCCCTTGGCGCGGTTGCCTTTGGTAAAGCACGCCGCGGTGCACAGCTGAAAATCGGTGGCGGTGCTGCCCGTTCTTACTTCTTGCATCTGCAAGAGAAAAACAATATGGGTAAAGCGCTTTGTCTGCTTGCCAAAGGAACCGAAGAAGGCCAAGAGATACGCTTGAACAGCCGTCGTTTCTCGCTGACTTTAGGTGAGCCAGTACGATTTAATCTTCTGACTTCAACACACGATCAAATTGCTCATGACACCGCCATTCAAAACGGTGTGATGGTCAATGTGGATGCCGACTTGTTCTCCCCTCTCCCACCGTATATTTCTACGCTGGAAGGCTCAGGTACTGCAGAACTTCAAGCCAACCAAAAAGAGCGTGTTGAAGTACTGCTCGCTTGTCAGTTAACCGAAGTCGGCACATTGAAAATGGAGTGTGTGAGTATAGAAGATGACTCTAAGCGTTGGTTGCTTGAGTTTGAAGTAAGAAACAAGCAAGGCGATGAATCTGATACCTCCGCGCTTCACCCAAGATTGGAAGAGTGTAAGGAGTTGATTTCTCGCCTGTACAGCGGCAACAAGAAGAGTGCTGAATCGAAAGAGATCAAAACACTATCGAAAGATCTTGAGAAACGACTAGGTAAACGCGATGAATGGGACTTCACGACCCTTCGTCATCTATTTGATACCTTCTCATTAGGTCGTAAACGTCGTCGCCGCTCAGAAGCACACGAGAAGAACTGGCTACGTTTGGCGGGATACTCGCTACGTCCTGGCTTTGGCGATCCGACTGACTCATGGCGTATCGAACAGATTTGGGGCCTTTACCAACAGAACATTCAGTTCAAGAACCACCAAGGCTGGACAGACTGGTGGGTATTCTGGCGTCGTGTCGCTGGTGGGCTAAACCAAGAGCAGCAAGAGAGTATCTTGGCTGACATCGCTAAATACCTTCACCCAGGTGCAATGAAGAACCCTAAGACAGCCAAAGATGCGCAAGATAATGGTTATGAAGCCATGGTCCGTTTAGCGGCGTCACTTGAGCAACTTGAGGTTGAAGACAAAGTGCTGCTGGCAAGTTGGTTCTTAAGCAAAGCGATCAACCATAACCAATTTGAACAGGCTCACTGGTGGGCGCTAGGACGATTAGCATCAAGAACGCCTTTGTATGGCAGCCAACACAGCGTAATTCCTAGAGAGCAAGCTGAACAGTGGTTACCAAAACTGCTTGAACAGAACTGGCAGAAAGAGCAGATGATCGCCTTCGCAGCGGTGATGATTTGTCGAAAAACCGGTGACCGTCAGTTTGATATCTCTGACGACTATCGCAATCAAGTGATTGAGAAGCTTAAGCAAAGCAAGGTACCTGACTCATGGTTAACACTAGTGAGTGAAGTGACTGAGCTTTCTGAGAGTGAATCTAAGCGTGTGTTTGGTGATGCGTTACCAAGCGGATTAAGCCTAATCAATAACTAGGTTTGAAAACGATTAGCTTTCGTTGCTAATGGTAAAGAAGCTAGCAAGAAAAGAAAAAGCCACTTTCGATTCGTTGAAAGTGGCTTTTTTATTGGTGGCTTAAGGCTGGTATGTGTAATCGACTTATAGCTTTTTGGTTAAGAGCCTTAGCCGTGTTGCAGTTCATCATTGTTAATGTTTGGTTCCAGTTGGGTTGATAGGAAAATCCGTATTTTCATAAATGTCAGATAGTTTTTTCGGTTTATTCTCTTTTGCTCCTTTGTTCGATTGATTATGAGTTTCGCTTAAAAGCCATTCCTCATGCATTTTTGCTGAATCCAAAAACTCTGGATCCTCCATTGCTTCCTTGCGAAGTTTATTTACACGTTCGAGAGTATCCCAAATCATAATACTTCACCTCCACTAAGGCAGTAATATAAAGATAGCTCAACCCCATGAAACTTCAACTAACCCAATGAGATAGCGATCTCAATTTCGTAATTCACTCGCTTTAAATGAGTGGATATGGTCACCTTTAGTTGGGCTCAAATAGTGGGTCTTTCCCCATGACCTTCGAAGATCATTAGGCACAAAAAAAGCGAGCTCGATGCTCGCTTTTTGTTTATCTATCTGTTGCTCGGATTACCAGCACTAGCTCGATTAAATCACACCGAGGTTAAGCACGGTTACCAATTTTCACCTTGCCATTGGTAGCAAACCAAAGGGCTTCTGAACGACGACGACCGATTAAAATCGGGCCATCATCGTAGAACAAGAAGTTCTTCCAATGCTTCTTGAAAATCGCCCATTTGGTTTCAAGAACATTGTACTTTTCGTAACAAAAATAAACAGTTACGTCATCTTGCCAATCAATAAAGTTAAGAATCTCTTCTGGCATTTCAGGCTCATCCGCTTCCCAATGCGCCATCCAGCTGATCTCTTCATTCCAGTTCGATGCTTTGCTTGGCCAGTCTTGCGAGCTCAGTCGTTCTGCGTCTGGGCTTTGAGGGCTCACGTTCTCTTTCCAGAACTGAGATGCTCTCGCCTGTGTCATTGGCTTAATCTTTTCCAAATCCTCTGCCGGCAGCGGCATTGACTGGTGTGTGAAAATCCATTTTCTTTGGTATTCGTCCAAAGTTGTGTATGACATCAAAATTCCTCAAATATCTTCTCAGGCTGATGGATTTACCATGCCTATCTGTTCTTTTTGATGCAGTGACGGTTTCATTTTATCTATGTCGTCACTGCCTCTAAATCTGTATTTACGCTTAATTGGTACTTATGCCTAATGACTATTGATCTCTATACAGCGCGTCTATCTTCCCAGTTTGGGTTAACTAATGCCGTCAGTATATGGTCTTCCCATTTACCGTTAATCTGTAGGTAGTCTTTAGCAAAACCTTCTCGGACAAAACCAAGATGTTCTAATACGCCAGCACTGCGTTCGTTGTGAGGCATGTAGCCCGCCATTAAGCGGTGCATGTTCTGCACATCAAACATGTAGTCTTTGGCCATGTTCAAACCTCTGCGCATGTAACCGTGGCCCTGTGCACTTTGCGCCAATGAGTAACCGACATTACAAGCGTAGAACGGGAAACGAGACAAATTACTGAACGATATGGTGCCTAACATTTCATTAGAGTCAGCGTTAATCAGTAAACAGTAATAGCCTAGCCCCATTTTATGAAGCTCGTTTAACTTAATCAGTCGCTGCGCCCAACTCGCTCTATCAAAGAACGCATCTTCGCGTATCGGCTCCCAAGGTTTCAGGTACTCTCTGTTAACCTGAAAGTACTCGCTGATCATGCCAGCGTCATCGATTTCAGCCGTGCGTAAAATCAGATTACCATCATGCTTATAAATGCGCTCTGGTGTACTCAAATCTTCCATAATCTTGTTCTTATTCGATCAGTTCTTTCTGATACCGTAATCACGAAGCTTATTCGCAATTGAGGTATGAGATACATTCAAACGTTTTGCTAGCTTACGGCTTGATGGGAAAGACTGATAAAGCTTCTCTAGAATCTGAGATTCATAGTCTTTCATGATTTCATCGAGCGAGCCGTCTAAGCTCAGGTTCGCCATTCCAGCCGTCATTGTTTCAAGCTGTGGCAAGTGGAATTGCTCAACCGTTAGCGTGTCTGAATCCAACTCTGTTAGTGCGCGTAGAACCATGTTGTCTAACTGACGAATGTTGCCCGGCCATTGGTAATTACCAAGCTGGTCGACTAACTCTTGAGTCAGTTTTGGTTTTAACATACCTAACTGCTGCGCGTACTTTGCAACGAACAGTTCCAACAGTGGCGCTACGTCGTTTGAGCGTTCACGCAATGCTGGAATAGACAGAGTCAGTACATTCAAGCGGTAGAACAGATCTTCACGGAACGAACCCGAGTCGGCTAATTCAGAAAGACGGTGGCGCGTTGATGCAATAATACGAACATCAGCGTGCATCTCTTCTTCTTCACCAACACGACGGAATGAACCATCTTGTAGGAAACGCAGCAATTTGATTTGTAGATGCGGGCTCATCTCGCCAATTTCATCTAAAAATACGGTACCGCCATTCGCTTGTTCGAAAATACCTTTATGACCTTGCTCATGGTTGAATGAACCCGGCGCATGACCAAACAATTCCGTTTCCGCTACGTCATCAGGCATCGATGCACAGCTTAGAATCAAGAATGGGAAAGACGATCGATTTGAACGGTTATGACACGCTTTTGCCAACATCTCTTTGCCTGTCCCTGTATCGCCTTCAATTAATAGAGGCTGATCCAGCATAGCCAATTTCTTAGCTTGGCTGATCAAGGCTTTATGGCGATTAGAGACACCAACAAAGTGTTCGAAACCAAGGTTGTTCTGTTCTGGGATTGAATCTGGCGAGTTCATCTCTTGATTACAAGAGCGAATCGTCATTACTGCGCTTGCCAGTACCGCTTCGTTGACATCACCACCAAGGTAAATCGGCAGGATCTCAATAGAGAAATCTAAACCATCTAACACGACAACTTCACGATGACGCGTTACATCGCCTTCGATCCAGCGAGCAAAGTTAAAGCTAGGAACAAACGTCGCTAGCGGTTCACCGATGACTGCGTCTTCTTGCTTATTAAAAAGGTTCAATGCAGCGTGGTTAGCCATATCGACTGAGCCTTTAAGGTCAATCGCAATCACAGGATCAGGTAGGTTTGCCAGCAGAGCAATCAGCTCTGTGTTATGCCTTTCGCTTGGCATAAATTGGATTTTACGTACATCCTTCACACCTGAAATTCGGCGAATTTCAGCCATAAGTTCACTAAAAGCATCAAAATCGATATCAGGGCAGTTTAGGTAAATAATACCTTTAACATCAATTTCGATTCCTCTTAAATCAATGCTTTTTGAGGCCAAGATATCGAGCAACTCACGTGTTAAGCCGAGTCTGTCTTCACACAATACTTCAAGACGCACAAATAGTCCTATTATAGGTGTCAGGATAAGTTGACAGTAGTGTGGATTAAGCTCTGAGTTCAGTCAAGAAGAAGAGTTATCATATATCTATTCAATTTTTAGATATCAACACCTTAGAAAGATCTAAAACCATTCACCACACTTATCAACATTTCCAACCGTAACACCTCGCAACATTCCCTTACTTTATAAATGGTTATTTTATGGAACTAAAGTCAAATCACCCATAGCCTATATTGTTCCGTATAAAAACATCGGCTTAAATATGAAATACTCTAAACTATTCCTCACAATAATCAGTACCTTCTCTGCGTCTAGTTTTGCAATGACTTCTTTCGATACAAGAAGTGTTGGCATGGGCAGCACTGGAGCTGCGTCAGCCTCTTACCTAACATCCAGTTTTCATAATCCTGCTTTAGCGGCTCGTTATAAAGAAGGAGATAACTTTGGGTTAATTCTTCCCGTTCTCGGAGCAAGGGTTCATGATGCAGATGACATGATCGACAAGTTGGATCACTTCCAAGATATTGATGATCGATTGCAATTTGATCCCGGGAATGAAGAACTATTAGAGGAATGGCGCAAAGCTTTAAAACAACTAGATAACGGAAACTTAAACGTAGAAGCTAATCTAGGTACAGTATTCGCTATTCCAAATAAACACCTGAGCACCAACTTCTTCATTAAATCTCAAGTAGCCACCATTGCTAGATTCAATGTGAATGATGATGACTTACAAAATGATAACCCTACAGATTCAGAACTGCTCTCAAGTGGTCAAGCGGTTGGTATAGCAATTGTTGATGTAGGTTTTACTTTTGCTGATACATTTACTTTTCAAGAACACGATTTTATGTTGGGTATTTCACCCAAATACCAACGAATTTATGGTCTGAACTACGTTGAAACACTGGATGATTTAGATGACGACTTTGATATTGAAGAGGATTACGTAGAAAAATCCGCATTCAACATAGATTTTGGTGCTGCTTATGAATGGGGAGATAACACCATTATTGGGTTGTCTGCTAAGAACCTCCTGTCACAAAAGCTAAAAACTAAAACTCACATGGGACAAAAAGCAACGGTACTTGTTGAACCAGAATATGTATTAGGTATTTCCTATGATAAATCGTGGTACAACCTTACAGCGGATATTGATTTAAACGCCGTCAAGCACTTTAAAGAGTACGACTACAAAACTCAGTATGCAAAAGTGGGCGCTGAGCTTGATGCATTCAGTTGGGCTCAACTTCGTTTAGGCTATATGCATAGTTTAACTAACTATGCAGATGACCTAGCCACTGTAGGCTTAGGCTTTAAACCATTCGGTATCTTTGGATTCGATTTAGCGGCACAAGCAGGCAAAGATAATAACTACGGGGCTTCTGCTCAGCTCATCATGCATTTTTAGTCTCTGCCAAAAGAACAATTTAAATAAACCGCACCCATTTTGTGGGTGCGGTATTGTTATTTGAGAGTGATACGCTTTATTTCAGATAGGACGGCTTTGCGGAGGTCTGCCAGTTTTACTTTTCGTTCGTTATGCCAAGGCATAGGACGCAGCAATGTCATGGCTTTTAAGCCCAGTCTTGCAGTAAGGATACCGACACCTAGCCCCTGCCCTGCTCGAGCTGAGACTTTGCCTGCAAGATCCATCGAGACGAGATCCATACTTGCATCAATCGCGAGCTCACTTGCTCCTGCAGCGGCCATGTTGATTAACACCAGTTTAAATAGCTTAATGCGAGACCAGTAGCCAAGCTCAATGCCATACACATCAGCAAGCTTGTCTATCATGGTGAAATTTCGCCAAGCCACCAACAACATATCAGCCGCCGCCAATGGACTCACCGCGACCAAAGCCGCCGATTCGGTCGAAAACTTAGTGACGATTTGAGTCGCTACTTTGTCTTGTTGACTCACGACTAACGCATCGTACATATCCAACACTTCTGCATCACTGTGTGCAGGGTTAATGCTGTTTCGCCACTTATCGTACGAAGGAGACTCAGCGATAATGCCGCCTTGCTTGGCGATGTTTTCACAGAACGCTTTGCCCTTGCCGACACTTTGACTTTGGAGTAGCTCTTCACTCTGCTCTTGCACACTAAAGTGATCTTTAAGTGAACGCAGTTTCCACAGCTCTTTGCCTATTGCGCCTAAACCCAATGAAGCAATGGCAGCAATGAAGCCTGCCCAACCTAACGCCAGCCAGTCAGCCGATTGAATCGCGGTAATGACCGAATCAATTGCCTGCCATCCAACTAGGCCAGAGAAAGCGACCAATAAACCCGTTCCAAACCACTTCTTCTTTTTGCTCGGTCGAATCACTTGTTCCAATTGCTGCTCAGCTTCACCATCAAGATCAGCTTTCACTTGCGGTGCGACAGGGACAAATTTCTCTTGCTCTGTGAACAGTTGTTGAGCGCCTAAATCCGGGCCAACGTCACTCTTGTCTTGCTCATCAAAAGAGGTCTTCAACGGTTCATTAAAGACCTGCTTTGTTTTTAATTCACTCATTTTGATTGCCTCAATTACTTCAACTTGTCGCCAATGAGATACTCTAAAACCTTGTCGACTCTTAGATGTTGGCAAGGCTCATCGGAATGTTGCTCCATCGGTCTAAAGCTCGTGAAATCAAACTGGTTGGTTTCCCAATACTGTTTATTAGGCAACTTACGCGGCACCTCTCCCGGATACATGGTTTGAGGGACATTATCCAAAGTCACACCTTGCAACGCCGGAACATTGTCTGAACCCGACGAGATATAACCCGCGCTGGTCGCTTGAATAGACGCGATACTCATACAACTCATGTCGATGTGTTCAAACGCCGCCTGCTGCCAAGCTGGATGCACCATCTGTTGTAACAGTGACACCAAGTTCGGATGTTGATCCGGTGTCACGTGATCAGCTTTTGTGGCTGCAAACAAGATCTTGTCGATCTTCGGCGCGAATAAACGTCTTAAGATATTGCTTCGACCGTACTTAAAGCTCTTAAGTAACTGTTCTAACGCGCCACGCATGTCCATGAAAGAGTCATAGCCCGCATTAAGTGGCTGTAAGCAATCCACTAGCACGATTTGTCTGTCGAACGTCGCGAAGTGATTCTTGTAGAACGCTTTGACGACCTTCTGTTGATACTCTTCATAACGCGCTTTAAGTACCGCATAGTTACTTGTTTTTGAGAACTTACCCTCAGGTGCGATGCACGGGAAGAATTGCAACACAGGCGCGCCTTCAAGCTCACCGGGTAATACGAATCGACCCGGTTGTACCCAATGCAGCCCGTTACTTTTACAAGTATGAAGGTACTGAGTGTAGCTATCGGCAATCGCGACCAGTTTCTTTTCGTCCGCTTCTGCTAGCAAATCGATATCACCACGCATGGCGTTCCACTGTTGCGAGTAAGTTTCTCTGTCGCCTTTCAATGCGGCAAACTGAGATTGGCTCCAGGTATCGAAGTCCATATCCAGTAACGGCAAATCAAGCAGCCATTCACCTGGATAATCGACAATATCGAGATAAAGGGTGCTGTTTTTACTCAGTAGCTTTTTCGCGCCCTTCGCAGGCTTATATTTGATTGCTAGACGAATCTCACTGACATCACGCGTTGGCACTGGCCATTCTGGTGGCTGTGCATTCAACGACTCCATCGCTTCATCATAAGAGAAGCGTGGAATCATCATGTTGTGTTGCGGGATACGCTTTGCGCCAATAATTCTTCCATCTCTCGCCGATGCAAGCAGTGGCAAGTTTTTGTGGGTAGACGTATGAAGAAGCTGATTAACCAGCGAAGTAATGAATGCTGTCTTACCCGCACGAGAGAGCCCCGTGACCGCTACTCGAATATGAGAATCCGTTCCTCTGCTTATAAAGTCACTCATTTCTTGAGTTAGGTGTTTCATTTGAACGACTCCGTGATAGTTAGGCTAGCTGGTTATGATAATAGAAAGGCAAGCCTATGTTCTTTCCCCGTTGGGATAATATGTATGCTTTTGCTTATGTTGATGAGTATGCAATACACATTCTTAATGCTAGATGAATAAAAGCCCCTGACTACATTCATAATCAGGGGCTTTAGAATTTTTGCACAATATCCGACGTCTAATCGTCTTCAATCAACTTGTAGATAACAAACAGTGCAATCTCTGCAATTAGCCAAAGCGCACATGTAATCGTCACGTATTTATTATCAAAGATACTGATCCCTTTCAAGATCAGGTCGTAGCCAACAAAAGCACCAATCACCACTGCCAAGATAATCTGTAGGATCTGAATAAAACGAGGCATTCCTCTCTCCTATGTTCTTATATCAAACTATGTGTTTATCACTATATCATTGATAATAAGACAAAAGTGCAGATAATGCTGCACTTTTGTCTTTAACTTTCTGTCAAAAATTGCAATTCAAACGCTGAAGTTAGCGACAATTACGATTTTTTGGCGTCGATTAATTACGCTTTCTCAGCTTCAGCAATCTTCACTTTCCACGTGTCAGGGCCGATCTGGTGTGCGTTCACGCCGTTAGAGTCAACCGCTACCGTTACAGGCATATCTTCAACTTCAAACTCGTAAATCGCTTCCATACCGAGATCTTCAAACGCAACCACGCGTGCTTTTTTAATTGCTTTTGCGACTAAATAAGCTGCACCACCAACCGCCATTAGGTAAACCGCTTTGTGCTCTTTGATTGATTCAACCGTTGCAGGGCCACGTTCCGCTTTACCGATCATGCCCATAATGCCAGTTTCGTTCAGCATCATGTCAGTGAACTTATCCATACGTGTTGAAGTTGTTGGGCCCGCAGGACCTACCGCTTCATCACCTACAGCATCAACAGGACCCACGTAGTAAATGAACTTGCCTTTCAGGTCAACGCCGGCTGGTAAGCCTTCGCCGCTTTCTAGCATGCCTTGAATACGTTTATGAGCAGCATCACGACCGGTTAAGATCTTACCTGACAGAAGAACCGTTTCGCCGGTCTTCCACTCTTGTACGTCTTCTTTAGTCACTTCATCAAGGTTAACACGACGTGTATTTGCGCCCGCTTCCCAAGTGATGTCTGGCCACTCTTCTAACTTAGGTGGCGTTAGCTCTGCTGGGCCGCTGCCATCTAGTGTGAAGTGAACGTGACGCGTTGCTGCACAGTTCGGGATCAAACATACAGGCTTAGAAGCAGCATGAGTTGGTGCTGTTTTGATTTTTACATCAACCACAGTAGTGAGACCGCCAAGACCTTGTGCACCAATGCCAAGCTTGTTTACACGGTTGAAGATGTCTAAACGAAGCTCTTCTTCTGCGTTCTCAGGGCCTTTTTCGATAAGCTCTTGAATATCGATGTGTTCCATCAAAGATTCTTTCGCTAGTACCGCTGCTTTCTCAGCCGTACCGCCAATGCCTATACCTAGCATACCCGGTGGACACCAGCCTGCACCCATTGTTGGCAGCGTCTTCTCTACCCATTCTGCAATATCATCAGAAGGGTTCAACATAACCATCTTGGTTTTGTTCTCAGAACCGCCGCCCTTAGCCGCGATTTGAATTTCAACTTTGTTGCCTGGAATCATATTAATGTGGACAACCGCTGGTGTGTTGTCTTTGGTATTAATACGCTTACCTGCAGGGTCCATTAGGACAGATGCACGCAATGGGTTATCTGGGTTGTTGTAAGCTTGACGAACGCCTTCATCAACCATCTGTTGTACTGTTTGATCCGTTTCCCACCTAACATCCATACCGATGTTCACGAAACAAGTAACAATACCCGTATCCTGACAAATTGGACGATGGCCTTCCGCAGACATGCGCGAGTTGATAAGAATCTGAGCGATCGCATCTTTAGCTGCTTGGCTCTCTTCTTTCTCGTACGCTTTTTCTAGGGCTTGGACAAAGTCTAAAGGGTGATAATAAGAAATGTACTGAAGTGCGTCAGCGACACTGCTGATCACATCTTGCTTACGAATAACCGTCATTGCATGCCTCTTTATTGTTCTGGTTCCATGTGGGTTCACAGTTTGACTATATGTGCCAAATCGAATTAGGTGGTTTAGCTTTTTATTGTGTTGAGCTGTATTTAGTTGCTTTAGCAATCGCTTGCATAGCTTTAAACTAAACCACTTGGATTACTCCGTTCTAATCAAGAACCCATTTTATTTTCAATTTATGATACTCTTGCTTCCTCTCACACGCCATGCAGTGATCGAACTCTTTGTCACAAATTAAACAAATGAATAACAACGAATTTCGCTCTATCCAAATCAAGCCGCTTGAATATCAATCAACTTTAGCTAAACAGCTGTTTTCCCATATTGAAAACCTGCCGTGGGCAATGCTATTACGCTCCGCTTCAGAAAGCCACGTTGATAGTCGATACGATATTTTAGTTGCTCAACCCATCGCCACCTTCGAGACAATCGGTGCAGAAACGACCGTTAATGTTAATGAGACGTGCGAGGTTTCAGACTCTGATCCTTTCGAACTACTCGACCAATATCAGCAACAATTATTGCCTGCGACTAAAGAGCACACTCAGTTGCCATTCGTTGGCGGCGCTTTAGGCTATTTTAGCTATGATTTAGGGCGCAGAGTCGAGACACTTCCATCACTCGCAAAGCGTGATATTGAAGCACCTGACATGGCAGTTGGCTTGTATGAATGGGCTGTTATCGTTGACCACCAATTGAAAACGGCGTGTATTGTCGGTAGCAATATCGATGAACATCATGATTGGCTAATGCAGCAGATGGCTCAATCACACCTATCACATGCGCCCTTTGGGTTAACCACACCGTGGCAATCCAATATGAGCGAAGAGAGCTACGCCACTAAGTTCGATAGTGTTCAAGAGTACCTGTTATCCGGGGACTGCTATCAGATTAACTTAGCTCAGCGCTTCAATGCCCAATACCAAGGTAGTGAATGGCTGGCTTATGACAAGTTAGAACAGTACAACTCAGCGCCCTTTTCGGGTTTTATCCGTTTGGCCGACTGCGCAATCATCAGTGTTTCGCCAGAGCGTTTCTTAGAACTCAAAGACAACGTCATTGAAACCAAGCCAATCAAAGGCACACGACCTCGTTCTGAGGACCCGATGATTGATAATGCCAACGCGCAAGACCTAGCAAGCGCCGATAAAGATCAGGCGGAAAACTTGATGATCGTCGACCTACTTCGTAATGACATTGGCCGAGTAGCAAAACCGGGCACAGTGCATGTACCAAAGCTCTTCGATATTGAAAGCTTCCCTGCCGTGCACCACTTAGTGAGCACGATACGAGCGGACCTTGATGACCAATACTCTGCAACTGACCTTCTGAGAGCCTGTTTCCCTGGAGGATCGATTACTGGCGCACCAAAAGTTCGCGCGATGCAGATCATTGAAGAGTTAGAACCGCATCGACGTTCAGCGTACTGCGGCAGTATTGGCTACATCAGCCGAAATGGCAGAATGGATACCAGTATTACCATTCGTACATTAGTCGCCGAGAACAACACGCTTTATGCTTGGGCTGGCGGTGGTGTGGTATTTGATAGTGATTGTGCTTCTGAATACCAAGAAACACTGGATAAGCTGAGTCGAATTCTACCGGTACTTGAAGATTGCTAAACCTAGTGTCATTAACTGCGAGTTCCGTAGCTTAACGGCTAGCAAAAGTTCGATATAAAAAGAAACCGAAGGATCGTAAGATCACTTCGGTTTTTTAGTCTGTAAGTTAGAGTACATAACTCACAACGCTTTATTCGCGTGTTTAAGCGACCTTCACCGCAGAGACACCCCACTTCTTAAGCATCTCTTTCAGATCGTTGGCGGTGTAAGGTTTACTCAAAATGTCATCCATCCCACACTGAATACAACGTTCGCGTTCTTCCAATGTCGTTCCGGCGGTCAGAGCCACAATAGATTTAACGTAACCCTTCTCTCTTAGCTTCTCTGTTGCTTCAAACCCGTCCATAACAGGCATTCTGCAATCCATGAATACAATATCGTATTCATTGTCTGACGCGAGTTCAAACCCTTCGACACCATTGCTTGCGATAGCAGGTTCAATCTCATGTTTACGAAGCATTTGCTGGATGATGATCTGGTTCATCTTAATATCATCAACCACCAGCACTTTAAGTAGTGACAATTCCGCTTCAGACTCAAAGCCCTTGGCGACACTATCACTCTCTGCCGGAACATCGACAACTTGAAGAGGAATCGAGATGGTAAACGTCGTGCCTGAACCAACGACACTGGTCACCCCAATATCACCATTCATCAGAGCCACCAGTTTGCGACAAATCGCTAACCCAAGTCCTGTACCCTCATAGTTCCGACTACTTGAGTTATCTGCCTGCGTAAAAGGTTCAAACAGCGTCTTATGCGCCGATTCAGCGATTCCGACTCCGGTATCTTCTACAGAGAAAACAAATTGGTTTTTGTCCCACTCAATATCAACATTCACATGCCCTTCTTCTGTAAATTTAATCGCATTACCTATTAAGTTCACAAACAGTTGTGTGATGCGCTCTAAATCGCCTTGGAAATGGGAGGGAACGTTTGACGTAACACTGATATTGAATTCGAGCTGCTTCTCAATTGCTCGATTGACGAAGATGCTTTCAATCGTGTTTCTCAAATCACGTAGGGCAAATTTCTTTGGAATAAGCTCTAACATCCCTGCGTTAATTTTGCTGTAATCCAATAGATCATTAATGATGGTTCGGAGAAACTCTCCAGATTGGCTCAGGTTGTTCACTATCTCACGCTGAGAGCTATTCAGTTCGGTATCACTGATCAACTCGGCACTGCCTAGTAAGCCATTAAGTGGAGTTCTTAACTCATGATTAATCATGGCCACAAAGTCACGCGTTGCCCTTTCGGACTCTTCCGCTCGTTTACGTGATTCAATATTTCGGTTGATTGCTAGTTGATGGGTTAAGGCACTGCAGATAAGGTCCGTGACCAACAACAGTTGGCTTTGGATAAACTCGTAGTCTTGGTCTAACAACCTGACTCTGACGATTAACGCACCAACTATGACTTTTTCAACCTCTAAGGGCACGGTCAGTAGGTTGTCTTGCCAATGAGGTTCTTGAATGTCTTGCTCTAACACCTCGACAGTCTCATCGCCATAATCATAGGTCTGTAACTGAGGGATGAGCTTGGGAGGTAGAATCAAACGACTGGCTTCGATTAAGTAACTGTTAGTCACGTTGGTCGTTAGTTCAGATAGCATGACATCATCGAGATCATTTCTTAGAAACGCGCGCCCAAAATCAATCAACAGGTTGTCGATTTGTTCTTGGAATTCAATGCGGCGTATATTCGCGTTGGAGCGCTTTTCTAACTGACGCAAAGCAAGCTCAAGTTGTTGGTTAGCCTCGAACAGTTCGAGGCTCTTCTGTTCCAACAATCCTTCAGCCGCTTTTCTTGCCGCGATTTGACGCTTAAGCTTCTTCTCTAGGGCAGATGCCAGATCCATATTACTTTTCTACTTTGAGATTAAACCTAACCACGCTTTGGTCATCATTTTGTGGCGTCATCTCCACCGCGATAGATTCACCGTGGTATTCAGCACATCCTTCAATAAGCCCTAAGCAAACATGAGACATACACCTTGCGCTTTTGTAGTCAAAAACAAGTTGTGCTTCGGTCGTGGTGATAAAACTGAATTCAGGTGGCTCAGCATCCGGATAGAGCTTCTTCACTTCAACATGAATGTAACGCTCTACGTGCTGAATAAATTGAAAGGTGGTATTGCTGTGAGCAAGGCTCGCTTTATTCGGTAATGAGGCCAGTAAGTTCTTAAATACAGACTGCCCAAACACGCGTTGCAAGCTTGCCGCATCAATATCGGTTTTCTTACTCAAGTTGATAATCAACCTGACAAGGTCTTTGTGGTCGTAACTGCCGACCGACGTATAGATTCCTTCATCTTCTGACATTTCTAGAACTTCTTCCAAAAGCTCTAGCCCAAACTTGTCTTCAACAAGCTCTAAAAATTCGGTGAATATGATTCCTTTCATCTCATACCTTTTCTTCTATTTCTTTTTAGAATGGTCCACTAAGTTATTGTTATCAAATTCTTAAACAAAAAATCTACGTTTCGTCACCCAATTTTATGACATCGATAACGCTTACTCGCCTGTATGCACATATTGAATATAGCAAAAATCGTCATTTTGAGGAGATTCATCGGTAAACAGCCCCTCATGACGCCCAATTAATAGCTAAAAGAGGGAAAGTGAATGAAGAAAAACTCGATATTGGTAATCAACCCACGGTTATGTCTATACTTAAAATCATAATAATCAATATATTGGCTTGATATGAATAAAGAAAACTTCCTTCAGCAATTCCAACTTAACCCTACCGTTGGCTATCATCCTGAGTCAGTAGAGCGTGTTTCGCACATCAGTGGCGAGCAATTACGTAAAGCGGCAGTGGTGGTAGGTTTAGTTGAAAGAGAAGATGGTTTAAATGTCATTTTTACTAAAAGAGCGGCTCATTTAAAGCATCACCCCGGCCAAGTCAGCTTTCCTGGTGGTAAACACGAACTTTCTGACCCTTCTATGCAATTCACTGCACTCAGAGAGCTCCATGAGGAGGTGGGAATTCGATCGGATCAAGTTAAAATTATTGGGCAATTACCAGCATTGAGTACTATTAGTAAATTTTCTGTGACGCCGATTATTGCCATGGTCGATCCTGACTATGAAGCCATCATTGATGAGAACGAAGTTGCCTCAATTTTTGAGGTACCCGCTACCTATGTTTTAGACCAAGCCAAGTTACACAGCCACACTGTTAACTTTAAACAAATCAAGCATCGGGTTTTTGCGATGCCTTTCCAAGAGCACCTAATTTGGGGCGTTACGGCGCAAATTATCCATTCACTGCAGCAACATGTAGTGCAACAAATCACATAGCAACTACGTTTTGTTTAATCTCTGTTAACAAAATCCAGACTTTCTATGGAACAGATTTATTAATGCAATTTTACGCAAACGTTTCCCTGGTATAAATCTATACAACCCCGCCTTTCGCATAAATAAAAGTAATACCAAGCATAAACATAAATCACCTGTGGCACGCTATTTTCGTGATCAAAAATCCGTTTTTCGCATATCATGTGACACGCCGTTTCATTACATGATTTAGATCTATTTTTTGCAGAAGAAAATTCTGCAGAATTAGCCCCGACTTATTTCCTGTTCCCAAAAAATGAGTAATTTAACATGAACACAACAACTTCTTCGGCAAATGCCGTTAAAGATTCAAGCAAGTTTAACTATAAAGATTTTACCTGGTGTTTATCACTATTCGGTACAGCAGTTGGTGCTGGCGTACTATTCCTTCCAATCAAAGCTGGTGCGGGTGGTTTTTGGCCATTAGTTATCCTAGCTCTAATTGCGGCACCAATGACTTGGTTCGCACACAAATCTCTAGCTCGTTTCGTACTGTCTGCTAAAAACCCTGAAGCTGATATTACAGACACAGTTGAAGAGCACTTCGGTAAGACTGGCGCAAACATTATTACTTTTGCTTACTTCTTCGCTATCTACCCGATCGTTCTTATCTACGGTGTTGGTATCACAAACACAGTTGATTCTTTCCTAGTAAACCAAATGGGTATGGAATCTATTCCACGTCCTCTTCTTTCTGGTGCACTTATCCTTGCTATGACAGCAGGTGTTGTATTCGGTAAAGAGCTGATGCTTAAAGCAACTTCAGCAATGGTTTACCCACTAGTATTCATCCTACTAGCGCTATCTTTTTACCTAGTTCCTGATTGGAACACTTCAATGATGGACGTAAGCCCAGAATGGTCAACAATGCCTTCTATTATCTGGCTTGCAATTCCAATCATCGTGTTCTCTTTCAACCACAGCCCAATCATTTCACAGTTCTCTAAAGAGCAACGTCGTGTATACGGTGAAAACGCAGTTAAGAAAACTGACGCGATCACTGGCGGCGCAGCAATGATGCTGATGGGTTTTGTAATGTTCTTCGTATTCTCTGTAGTTCTTTCTCTATCTCCAGAGCAACTAGCAACAGCACAAGCACAGAACATCTCTGTTCTTTCTTACCTAGCAAACGTACATGAGTCTCCACTTATCTCTTACATGGGTCCTCTAGTAGCGTTCGCAGCGATTACTTCTAGCTACTTCGGTCACTTCCTAGGTGCTCACGAAGGTCTTGTTGGTCTAATCAAGTCTCGCTCTGGTTCTTCAATCTCTAAGATTGAAAAAGCATCTCTAGCGTTCATCGTTGTTACAACTTGGATTGTTGCGGTAGTTAACCCAAGTATCCTAGGTATGATTGAAACAATGGGTGCTCCAATGATTGCAGCTATCCTGTTCCTAATGCCTGTGTTCGCGATGCAGAAAGTACCAGCTATGGCTAAGTACAAAACTTCAGCACCTGTGCAAATCTTTACGGCTTTATGTGGTCTAGCGGCTATTAGTTCTGTAATCTACGGCGCTCTTTAATCTCAAGCCCTTTTTATAAGATAGCATCCATCTTATATCGCGAGATTAGACAAAAAATATAATGATAATAAATGAGCCTCCCTACTCCCCTTGGGAGGCTCTCTTTTTGAGGTAATCGCTATGATTAGTGTATTTGATATCTATAAAATCGGTGTTGGTCCATCGAGCTCACACACAGTTGGACCAATGAAAGCGGGTAAAGAATTTATTGATGACCTACGTTCAATGGGAAAATTGCGCGACATCACTAAAATCACCGTGGACGTATATGGATCACTATCACTGACAGGGAAAGGTCACCACACAGATATCGCAATCATCATGGGTCTTGCTGGCAATACTCCTGAGCGTGTTGATATCGATTCTATTGCTGGCTTCATTGCTCGCGTAGAAGAAACTGAGCGCCTTCCTGTTGGCATGCACTGTCATACAGTATCGTTCCCACGCGATGGCGGTATGAACTTCCACACTAGCAACCTTTCTCTACACGAGAACGGCATGAGCATTCATGCATGGGTTGGTGACGAAGTTGCATACTCAAAAACGTACTACTCAATTGGTGGCGGTTTCATCGTTGACGAAGAGAACTTCGGCAAAGAAGAAGAAAACCCAATCAAAGCACCTTACGAATTCACAACAGCTGAAGAGCTGGTTAATCAGTGCAAAGAAAGCGGTCTTTCTATCAGTACACTGGTTATGAAAAACCAAGCAGCGTTCCACTCAGACGAAGAGTCTCGCACTTACTTCGCTAACATCTGGAAAACTATGCGTGAGTGTATGGATCGCGGTATGAATACTGAAGGTATCCTGCCTGGTCCACTACGTGTTCCTCGCCGTGCAGCAGCACTTCGCCAACAGCTAATGACTTCAGAAAAAACAACCAATGATCCAATGTCGGTTGTTGACTGGGTAAACATGTTTGCTTTCGCAGTAAACGAAGAAAATGCAGCTGGCGGCCGTGTAGTAACGGCACCAACAAACGGCGCATGTGGCATCATCCCTGCTGTATTGGCTTACTACGATAAGTTCATCCAAACAGTGACAGAGAAAGATTACATCCGTTACTTCGCAGCTTCTGGCGCGATCGGTGGTCTTTACAAGCGTAACGCTTCAATCTCTGGTGCTGAAGTTGGCTGTCAGGGTGAAGTTGGTGTGGCATGCTCTATGGCTGCTGCTGGTCTTGCTGAGCTTATGGGTGGTAGCCCTGAGCAAGTATGTATGGCTGCAGAAATCGGCATGGAGCACAACCTAGGTCTAACATGTGACCCAGTTGCTGGCCAAGTACAAGTACCATGTATCGAGCGTAACGGTATTGCTGCAGTTAAAGCAATCAACTCGACTCGTATGGCACTTCGTCGTTCTTCTGCTCCTACTGTTTCTCTAGATAAAGTTATCGAAACAATGCTAGAAACAGGTAAAGACATGAACGCTAAATACCGTGAGACTTCTCAAGGTGGTTTGGCTGTTAAGGTTGTTTGTTGATAGCCTTTGAATCAATCTGTTTTTAATCAGCAGATAATAAAAAGGAACGCCGATGCGTTCCTTTTTTGTATCTGAATTCCGGCCACTTATATCTAAGATGCTCGATTCGCATCTTAGATAATGGACCAAAGAACTAGATCACTTGTGAGATAAGCAGGAAACAACCAAACAGCAGTGAGAACAACATCATTGCGCTGCCACCTTCTGCTCGGTATCGGTCATCAGCAACTTTCATGAAACGCTGTTTGTGGACCATCACCAGAGGAACAAACACCGCTAGGAACACCAAGATGATGCCAGCGTAGTTCAGTACTTGTAGGAACTTGTCTGCAGCAAGCAATGAACCCGCCAACGGCAAGATAAAGCTAATGCAGTACGTTACCACTGTATTTTGGTTGAACATGTCTTTGTTCTGGTTGAACAACGCCATCGCCACACCAAAGAAAGAGGTCAACAACGCCAAGCCCGTGAAGGTAGACAGAACGTTACCCACCCAAGGAGACTGAGCCTCAAACGCCGCCATCAAATCTGATACGTTCTCAAAGCTTCTGAATTGCTCTTCACTCAAGTTGCCCACTACCGCAAACAACCAACACAAGTAACACACTAATGGGATCAGAGAACCGATGATCACCATGTTACGCAGCTGTTTGTCTGTCGCTTCGTGGTTGTAAGAAACCAAGGTTGGAATCACCACCATAAAGCCAAAGCTCGTAAACAGGATGGCACTGGTTTTGATTAGATCAACGTGGTCATGACTGGTTACCTGCATCAAGCTTTCTTGAGTCATGCTCGGCGCCAAGAAAGCCATGGTTGCAAACAAGCTAGCAAGCATCACGAAGAACAATGCTCGGTTGAGCTTATCAATCACACCGGTACCACTTGCGACTACAGCGCCAGCAAGCAAGGTAAACACGGTTTGGCTGGTAGTCGCGGTGATTTCGACGCCAAAGTTAGACAGTAACTTACTCAGCAAGTCACCTGCGCCCAGAATGTAAGCCATTAATAGGCAAATCAACAACGCGTATAGCAAGCCGTTGGTAAGCAACTGACCTTGTTTACCCAAGGTTTTTCGGGCAATAGAGTTTAATCCTAGACCGCCACCCGCTTTGATGGTCGCTTCTAGAAGTAGTAATGCTGCGTAAGTCGTACCGAAGCAGATCAGTACCATCAGCAGTGTGCCGTAAAGCAATCCGAATTGAGCTAATACCATTGGGATCGCAAGCATACCAGCACCGAGAGCGGTACCAGCGATAATTAGGGAGCTACCCATCATTTTAATATTCATTGTTTTTAACTTATTTGTTTAGTTTTTATAGATGTGAGTCTTCGTTCATCGAGCGGATGACAAAGGAGTTCAGATAGAAATAAAGTTATAAAACGAATAACAATAGGAGCGATAAGCGGTAAAGAAGCGTGCAGAGACGTTGTCGAACAGGGCGTTCAAAGGGGAGCTTGTCTTAAAAGAGGTAAAACGAGAAGCATGAGTTAGCATTAACTGATGTGGTGAACCTTCCGTAGGTTCAATAATCGGCGATGTAATCTTGAATTTCATGTATGTGTCCAATAAGTCACATTCCATAGTATTTAAAGCAGCGTATCCGTTGCTGCCCTACCTCTATCATAGAGGTCTTTTCATCTTATCGAATGAGCCTCGAAACACAACGCTATAACCACAATTTTTGCTATTAAATTGAACAAAACAGCCATTTGGATATAAATTAACCACTAAGTCGTCTAAAACAATAGTCTTTATTGATAAAAGACAAGCGGACAAATACATCGAGCTAATTAACAACCTAGGCTTTTCTAATTATCAGCACAATCAAAACTCGATGCTGCACTTCAATTTTCCCAAAACAACAGTCTGTTTTAAGAACAGCGAGGAGCTTGAAGCGCGTTCCATTTCAACACCAGATTCCGCACAAACTTGTTACATCACAGAAACATAACCACAACCGGAGTGTGGTCACACAATTCGTTATACCCCATAGGTGGTAGGAATTCTTACTAGTACAGTATTTGCGTCATTATAATTAATAAAAACAAACACCTTATGCGCTCAACAATCACCTTTAAAATCCTAGTGGCCCTCGCCATCGTGTTCACCTTTTTGCTGGCAATATCGACCTATTTCCAATATTCGCAACAAAAGCAACTTGTAAACTCAGTGTTAAGTGAGCAGCTTCACGACAAAGCAAGTAACTACTTCGATAGCCTCAATATGATGATGCTCACCGGCACCATGGCACAAAAAGAGACCCTTCGTCAGAAAGCACTGGCTCAAGAAGGCATTGAAGACGTTCGTGTTTTACGCGCCGACGCTGTCAGCAAGTTATATGGCCCAGGTAATGACAACCAAACACCGGTTGACGATATTGATAAACGAGCGCTAGCGGGCGAAACCGTTATCGAACCTTTTTCTGCTGATTGGGGCAAAGGCTTGGTTATTGCTCTGCCAATGAAGTCGAGTGAAGATTACCGAGGAACCAATTGTGTCGCCTGTCATATGGCACCAGAAGGTGAAGTCTTGGGTGCGATTCGTCTCGAATATAACCTTAACCATGTTAACTCGCTGATTAACACTCAAACCATGGCTGCTATTGGCATTATGGCAGTGATCTCGTTTGCCGGATTTGTCCTTACGATGGGATTAATTCGTAAGATTATCGTGCGCCCGCTGCAACAGACTTCTCGCTTTATGACCCAAGTCAGCAACGATAAAAACCTATCCACTCGCCTGCCAGAACAAAGCAAGGATGAGATTGGCACGCTGGCTAACTCCATCAACTCGTTCATGGGAACCGTATACGACAGCTTAGAAAAGGTACAAAACACCTCGCACAAACTGAATGCGTCTGCCAACCAACTGACTAGTGTCGCGCAAATTACCGAGCAAGCCGCCAGTGACCAGCAAAGCGAAACCGCCGAAGTGCAACATAATGTCGAAGGAATACAGGCACAGCAAGTCAATGTAGAACAAGCGACTTTAACGGCTTCAGAGCTTATTAATCACACCGCCGATGTGGCATGTAAGAGTGCCAACCAAGCACACGACGCAAGCAGTGAGATAAAAAACCTCGTTAGCAGCATAGAAGAAGTGAAACACAAAATACTGACACTCAATGAGCAAACCGGAGAGGTCTCTTCAATATTGAGTGTGATTCGTGGCATTGCTGACCAAACCAATCTTCTGGCCTTGAATGCAGCGATTGAAGCAGCTCGTGCGGGAGAACAAGGTCGTGGGTTTGCGGTAGTGGCAGATGAAGTTCGCCACCTTGCATCGCGAACCGCAGAAGCAACAGGCAGCATTGAGTCAATCATTCATCAATTCCAGCAAGGCAGTGAAGAGTCGCTAACTTCTGCCGATCGCGTTTGCGAACAAGCCCATCAAAGCTCAACCGATATCGACGCACTTTCAATTGAAATGAATGGTGTGGTCGAAGAGATGAAACAGGTGCTGGCTCACGCACAGAATATTCAGCAGCAAACGCAATCCACCACACAAGCGACTCAAGATGTTCAACAAAAGGTTGAAACCATCACCTCTCACGCCAACAACACATCGCAATCCGCGGCTGAAACTCGCAACATCAGCAATGACTTAGAAGAGCTATCTGATCATCTTGAATCGCTGATTAATCAGTTTACTTTGTCGAGTACAAAGAAGAAGTCATAGATCGCCAACAAAAAAGCGCTCAACAATGAGCGCTTTAACTTCATAACAATGTCTAGTTCAGGCTTTCAGGCTTTCAGGCTTTCAGGCTTTCAGGCTTTCAGGCTTTAAAAGTACCTTAAACCAAGATTAGTGCGTAATGGAAACCGCGGTTAAGTCTTTATGCTTGTGATACATCGCGTGTTTGACTATCAGGTTCGCACTCACGCTATCCATTCCTGACACTTCAACGTAAGCCCCTTTTTTACGGAACTTGAACACAACCTTATCAAGCGCCTCGACCGAGGTATTATCTAAGAATGACGCATCCGATATATCGATGGTCACTAAAGAGGTCGCGTTGTCATAATCAAATAAGTCGACAAACGCATCTGACGAAGCAAAGAAGACATGGCCTTTTACTCGGTGAATGGTGTGCATTTCGTTTGTCACGACTTCATCTGATATAAACACCATGGATTTGCTGGCATGTGCATAAAACAGAGCCGACAGCACCACGCCAACCGCAACACCTATTGCTAAATTATGAGTAAACACCACCACCGCCACGGTTGCTAGCATGGTTACATTGGTTGGCAGTGTGTGATCTTTAAGCTCAACAATGGAACGCCATGAGAATGTGCCGATAGAAACCATGATCATCACAGACACTAAAGCGGCCATCGGTATCAGCTTCAACCAATCAGAAACAAACACCACCATTAGCAACAAAACCACCCCAGCGATCATGCTGGACAATCGGGTTAAGCCACCTGATTTGATGTTAATGATCGACTGACCGATCATTGCGCAGCCCGCCATTCCACCAAAAAGGGAAGCCACGATGTTCGCAACGCCCTGCCCTTTACACTCATTGTTTTTATTGCTTTCAGTATCAGTCAGGTCATCGACTATGGTCGCTGTCATCAAGGATTCCAACAAGCCAACCAGAGACAGAGCAATCGAATATGGCAGGATGGTTGCAAGCGTCTCAAACGTGAATGGAATATTAGGAATCAAGAACACAGGCAGTGAATCGGGAAGCTTGCCCATATCGCCAATCGTTCTCACATCTAAGCCGAAGAGCAAACTAATGATTGTCAGGGTAACAATCGCGACCAGTGGAGAAGGTATTGCGCGACCAAACTTGGGGAAATAAGGAAGCAGATAAATGATCGCCAAACCCAAAGCGACTAACACGTAAACGCTTGAAGGGACGTTGATTAATTCAGGAAGTTGGGCCATGAAAATTAGAATGGCGAGCGCGTTAACAAATCCAGTAATCACCGATTTGGAAACGAAATTCATCAGGTTACCAAGCTTGAGATAACCAGCTGCGATCTGAATGACGCCAGCTAGAAATGAAGCGGCGAGTAGATATTCTAGTCCGTGCTCTCTCACTAAAGTGACCATTAGTAGCGCCATAGCGCCTGTTGCACCGGAAATCATTCCCGGACGACTGCCAACCAAAGCAGTGACGACACAAATACAGAACGAGGCATAGAGCCCTACTTTATGGTCAACGCCTGCAATAATTGAAAATGCGATGGCTTCAGGGATCAATGCGAGTGCAACCACAATCCCAGATAATGAATCTCCTTTAACGTTTGATAACCAGTGTTTTTTTAAATAATTAAGCATGTAATTCTCTTTTACTTGTACAGCCAGTCCTGCCTTGTTGAGACATAATTTGATCGACTGTTTTTCTTGAATGAGCGAGCGCTCGAAAAGTGCGGGTGTAGAGAGAATGCAGGGGTTAAGGCGGCGTAATTAACACGTAGATATTAAACTCCTCTTGTTGCTTTAGTGGGAAATTAAGAAGGTGATCAAGTCCAAAATGACTGAATCCACGCCAATGTAGAGTGAGTCTCAACACAATCACACTCCCATTATTGAAAACAAAGGTTTCGATTACGCCATGCTCGTTCAGCAGCTCACATAGGGTGAAAGGTAAGGCTGACGCTAAGATCGAACAAAAAACACACCCTCAAACCTATTTATCGTCAGTAGACACAATATTTCTTTCACCAAGCAAGAATAAAGGTTGAAGCTGTCGGTATGACAGGTAATATGTTCAATCGATTTAAAAAGTTTATACAACTTAATGTTTCGGCTAATTATTGTGCAAATGTATATTTATTTGCAGCAATGCCAGAGACTTTGAGTTGAATTTGTCCCTCAATGGAGAATGAAATCAACATGACTTACGCGCCTGTAACAGACGTACTTGGCGGCAAGCTAGCGGTAGACAGTGAAGTAACTGTTCGCGGCTGGATCCGTTCACGTCGTGATTCCAAAGCTGGAATCTCTTTCCTTGCCATTTATGACGGCTCTTGTTTCGACCCGATTCAGGCCGTGGTTCCTAATAATCTTAATAATTACGAAAACGAAGTATTAAAGCTAACAACTGGCTGCTCTGTTGAAGTAACGGGTAAGATTGTTGAGTCTCCTGCGAAAGGTCAAGACTTCGAACTAGCAGCAACTGACGTTAAAGTTGTAGGCTGGGTTGAAGACGCTGACACTTACCCAATGGCTAAGACACGTCACTCTATCGAATACCTTCGTGAAGTTGCTCACCTACGTCCACGTACAAACGTGATTGGCGCAGTAGCACGTGTACGTAACTGTCTATCTCAAGCGATTCACCGTTTCTACCACGAGCAAGGCTTCTTCTGGACTTCTGCTCCGCTTATCACTGCATCTGATGCAGAAGGCGCTGGTGAAATGTTCCGTGTTTCTACGCTAGACATGGAAAACCTACCACGCACTGAAAAAGGCGACGTAGACTTCAACGAAGATTTTTTCGGTAAAGAGACGTTCCTAACAGTATCTGGCCAACTTAATGCTGAAGCTTATGCTTGTGCACTAAGCAAGGTTTACACGTTCGGTCCTACGTTCCGTGCTGAAAACTCAAACACAAGCCGCCACCTAGCTGAGTTCTGGATGGTTGAGCCTGAAGTTGCGTTTGCAGACCTTAACGATGTAGCGAAACTGGCTGAAGACATGCTTAAGTACGTTTTCGCTGCTGTTCTTGAAGAGCGCCGCGATGACCTTGAATTCTTCGCTTCTCGCATCGACAAGCAAGCAATTACTCGTCTAGAGCAATTCGTAGACGCTGATTTCGCACAAGTTGACTACACTGACGCAATCCAAATCCTACTAGACTCTGGTAAGAAATTTGAGTTTGACGTTGAGTGGGGCATCGACATGTCTTCTGAGCATGAGCGTTACCTAGCTGAAGAGCACTTCAAAGCACCTGTTATCGTTAAGAACTACCCGAAAGACATCAAAGCTTTCTACATGCGCTTAAACGACGACGGCAAAACAGTTGCAGCAATGGACGTACTTGCACCAGGCATCGGTGAAATCATCGGTGGTGCACAACGTGAAGAGCGTCTAGACATTCTAGACGAGCGTATGATTGCTATGGGTATCGACCCTGAGCACATGAGCTGGTACCGCGACCTACGTAAATACGGTACAGTGCCACACGCTGGTTTCGGTCTTGGTTTCGAGCGTCTAGTATCTTACGTAACAGGTATGGGTAACGTTCGTGACGTGATTCCATTCCCACGTACACCACGCTCTGCAAACTTCTAATTCGAAACCTATTCGATATTAAAAGTTAAGAACAAACAAAAACCTCCGCACTTGCGGAGGTTTTTTTATGTTCGGAATAAAACGAGTCCAGATGCTTCTGCGTGCCACTATCTGAGACTCATTATTTCAAAAGCTAATCCACATCTTGGTCGATAGCGTATTTTATTGCAAGACCGCAAATTGCCATCATAACGAATGGGATCGCGGCAGTGGTGTATTCCGCCCACGCCATATCAGCGAATGCTTTTGCCAGCAGTACGTGGCCGAGAATAAGCAGAAGCGCACACACAATAGCGACAATAATCAGCTTAACTTCATTTCCCATAGTCATTTTCAACATAACGGTATCTCCAATATTTGGTCTACCGTTATTGAATCACAACTCTTTGGTCAATTAGGCGTACAGTTACCCCACAAACAACCCGTACAGTTGGAATGATTGTCTTTTTTATGAGGGACTTAAGGTTTTACTAGTGCGTAAGTTGATGTGCCAGTTTGCCAAGCCAGATGAGCGCCTGTTCTTTCTCTTCTGTCAGTTCATAAGAGAAGTTCAATCGTATCGCGTTATCCACTCTGCCATGCTCACTAAACAGATCGCCAGATGCAACGCTAATGCCTTGCTCGATAGCCAGTTGATGAAACTGTTGGCTGTCGAATTTTTCAGAAAAGCGAATCCATATCAAGTAGCCACCAGCCGGCTCTTCAATCTCTATTGAATGCGGAAAGTACTGCTTAATGACATCGATAAATCGCTCTTTCCTGACGACAAGGTTTTTACGCAGTTTACGAAGGTGATTGTCGTAGCTTTCATGCGTTAAGAAATGAGCGACACCAAGTTGAACAGGAGCGCTACTCGATAACGTAGAAAGAAGCTGTAACTTTTGAATCGCGTCGTTAAAACGCGTGTTCACAACCCACCCTACTCGATAACCAGGACACAAACTTTTTGAATACGACCCACAGAGCAAGACGGAATCGGTCTTATCGAAGGCCTTTAGTGGCTTCGGCTTATTCCCTTCGTAATAAAGATCGCCATACACGTCATCTTCAATAATGTAGGTTCCATGCTGTTCTGCAATCTCTACCACACGGCGCTTTGCCTGTTCCGACAAACTGGTTCCCGTTGGGTTTTGAAAAGTCGTCATCAGCCAACACGCTTTAACATCTTGGTTTTGTAGCGCGTTTTCAAACTGCTCTATATTCAACCCATTGATTGGGCAAACGTCCACTTCGATCGGGTTAAGCCCGAGCCTCTCGACAGCCTGCAGAGCACCATAGAATGCGGGAGACTCAATCACGACGTTATCACCCGACTTGGTGACCGTTTGCAGGCTCAAGTTGAGCGCCTCCATAGCACCCGACGTAATCACGATGTCTTGATGATTAACCGTGATCCCTTGCTGCAGATAACGCTGTGCGATTTGCCTTCTCAAGGACTCACTGCCCGGTGGTAAATTATTTATCACACTCGCGCCAGTCATCTTCCTACCCGCGCTGGCAAGGTTTCGAGTCAAGGTAGGTAACGGGAAAAGGTCGGGATCTGGGAATGCAGAGCCGAAAGGAATCACACCTTCGGCTGAACTCGACTTCAAGAAATCAAATAAGCGGTCATTAATGGCTTTCTTTTCACTAACGAGTGGCTGTGCGTAGTCAACGCCGTCCAGCCTTGGCGCTACAAAGTAGCCCGACTGAGGTTTAGCGATGATCCACCCTTCGCTTTCTAGCAACTGGTAGGCTTGTAAGACAGTACTATTGCTGACGTTGTAATTTCGACAACTCATGCGTACCGAAGGGATCTTCTCTCCGGATCGCCACGTATTGTTGGCTATCTGAGTTCGAATATCCTTTGCAAGCTCTTCATAACGCGCCATCTAATTGTACTACCTAGAGAAATTCTGTGAGCCAGTGATTTTATCACTTACGCCAACAACTATTGCTGCTATCCATATGATCGCACCTAATTTCCACAATAGTGTGAATTGGTTCACAGATAACTTTGTAAGCTTTGCTAAGTTTGTACCCAAGGTAGGAGCTAAGTTGGCTTTCTACCTCAATAATTTGATGTAACCCAAAAACATGCGAGATAACAATGAAAAAAATAGAAGCAGACCAATTAAGTTATAAAGGAGAGTCAAACGGTGTTCACAGTTGGACAACACCGAGCGGTCAGCCATATTACTGGCATCCAGATTGGCTCCATATTGCTGAAGATGCGACAGGCTCACATCCAAAGCAAAAGATCGATGTCGAACAAGACCAAGCACCAACGGAAAAACACGCGGTGTCTGCTATTCTGAAACACATCAACCAATGGGCTGCAGACAAACTAGCGTCTCACCCTGAGATTGAAACCGGCTCAATCGAAGCTGAAATCAATCTCAAAAAGTAACGGGGTAAAGTAGATAGCAAACTCAATCACTCGCGATTCTAACCAGTACACAGACTGAATAGCCTCGAACCTCGACCGAGGCTATTCAAGTATCTTCATAAAAATGCTGCAATAACCCCCACCTAGCTAACAAATCTCTAACACAAACCAGTTTCTTGTATCAATCCACGAAAGCTATCGATAGAATTTCCGGTCTTATTCACGTCACTTATGCTAATCATTCGCAATTCTAAAGTCGTGAATCAATGAATGCGTAAATCTAATAAGAATGAGAACAAAGGCTTACCGATGTATACTTCAAATTACAATCAATCGCTAACGACTAAGTTATACGTCATTGCTGGCGTGCTGTTTGGCACCTATGGCAGTCGGGTGTGCCCTATGCTCGATAGCTTAACGACGTTAGAGATTTTCACACAAGTCAGTATTGTGTTTATCTTATTATGGCTCGCACGTTGTTACCCATTGGCGCAACATACCTTGGTCAAGCAAGGCCGATTCGCGCAACTCGATACCCTGCTATTTTTTGCTGCAAGTGTGCCTTTCGCGCTCTACTACAACTTAAGCTATGAATTCACCATAGATAGTAATTTGAAGGTGCTGTTTGGCATGAGTCTATTCGGCTTCTTTACCGGAACCATTCTTCAATTGAATGCCAAGCTCAGCCAAATGGATAAAATGGAGACGACTGGACAATTCGACTTCCAACTGGTTGGTGAAAGAAGTTCACTGGTCAAGCAGATGATAGGCTTGGTTATCGTGCTTCTGGTAACACTGACGACTATGTTGACGATGATTGCTGTCAAAGACATCTTCTGGTTAGAACATAACCCTGACCGCTTATTGGATGGCACCGGCAAGATCAGCGTGATCAAAGAGTTTATTTATTTGGCTGTGGTACTGGGTGGCTACGCGATAACCATCATGACGCTTTGGAGCAAGCTAATTAAGCGTATTCTCCTAAGCCAAGAGCACGCATTAAACAAAGTCACCAATGGCGAGCAAGGCGTTCGCTTACCTATTTTCGGCTACAACGAGCTTGGCTCAATGGCATCTATGACCAATACCATGCTTGATAGCCTTGAAACCGCGCAAAACGAAGTCAAAACCACACGTGACGTGGCCATTGTGAGCTTATCGGCATTGGCTGAATCTCGAGACAATGAAACGGGCGCACATATCCTAAGAACTCAAGAGTACGTCAAGGTGCTCGCACAAGAGCTCAGCAAATCAGAAACCCACTCAAGCTTGTTAACACCAAACTACATCGAGTTGCTCTACAAATCTGCGCCTTTGCACGACGTGGGCAAAGTAGGTGTTCCTGATAGTGTGTTATTGAAGCCGGGCAAATTGACGGACGAAGAGTTTGAGATAATGAAAGGTCACCCCGCGATTGGGGCTGAAGCGTTATCTATTGCAGAAAAGCAGTTGGGAAGTAGCTCTTTCTTAAGAGTCGCAAAGGAGATATCTCTGACTCACCACGAGAAATGGAATGGCAGTGGTTATCCTAATCAGTTGTCTGGTGAAGATATCCCGTTATCTGGCCGTTTAATGGCATTAGCTGATGTTTATGATGCGCTCATCTCGAAGCGAGTCTACAAGCTAGCCTTTACTCATGAACAAGCTAAACAGATCATCTTAGAGGGCAATGGGACGCATTTTGATCCGCAAGTTGTCCAAGCTTTTCTGGTCGTCGAACAAGCGTTTGTTTCAATTGCTGCGACCTACAAAGATGGCAAAAATGTAGCGAGTGAACTCGAGCGCGAAAGCTTTATTGCTCAACCAGCGTAATCTATTCAAAATCCACTAACTTCTTGCACCCTATAGGTTAATCCGTAGGGTGTTTTGTTATCAAATATCCTCTTTAGTCAATAAATCTGATTGAAATGGATTTTTTTTGGTCTTTCTGTTCACTTCGTATTGTCTTAAAAATTCCATACAGGTATAACTACCCATAGATACTATCCCCTCTCAATTGACATGGATGAAGATTATGTTTGAAAAAGTGTTAGCTGCTCCCGCCGATCCTATCCTCGGCCTTACTGAAGAGTTTAAAAAAGACTCTCGTGCAGAGAAAATCAACCTTGGCGTTGGCATCTACAAAAATGAAGATGGTCAAACACCAGTACTTAAAACAGTAAAGAAAGCAGAAGCTGCACTTCTTGAAAACGAAAAAACCAAATCTTACCTAACGATTGAAGGTACAGCTGAATACGGTCTAGCGGTTCAGAAACTTCTTTTCGGTTCAGACGCAGAGATCGTTGCATCTCAACGCGCTAAAACAGCACAAGCTCCAGGTGGTACAGGTGCACTTCGCGTAGCGGGTGAATTCATCAAGCGCCAACTGGGCGAAGTGAAAATCTGGATCAGTAACCCAACTTGGGCTAACCACAACGGCGTTTTCGCAGCTGCGGGTATCGAGACAGCTCAATACAGCTACTACAATGCTGAAACAAAAGACAAAGACTTCGCAGGCATGGTTGCAGACCTAGAGAAAGCTTCTGAAGGCGATATCGTTCTTCTTCACGGCTGCTGTCACAACCCAACAGGTATCGACCCAACAACTGACGAGTGGGAAGTGCTGGCTAAACTGGTTGCTGAGAAGAAACTGCTTCCTTTATTCGATTTTGCTTACCAAGGTTTTGCAAAAGGCGTTGAAGAAGATGCAGCTGGTCTACGTATTTTTGCTCAATACAACAAAGAGATCCTTGTTGCTAGCTCGTTCTCTAAGAACTTCGGCTTGTACAACGAGCGTGTTGGTGCATTCACTCTGGTTGCTGAATCAGCAGACGTAGCAACGACAGCATTCTCTCAAGTTAAGAGCATTATCCGCTCTATCTACTCTAACCCACCAGCCCACGGCAGTGCTGTCGTTACTCACATCCTTGGTGATGCTGATCTACGTGCTGAATGGGAAGCAGAAGTGGCAGAAATGCGTGGCCGTATCCAAGAGATGCGTGAACTATTCGTAACGACACTGAAATCAAAAGGTGTTGATGCAGACTTCACATTCATCGAACGTCAAAACGGCATGTTCTCGTTCTCAGGTCTAAGCAAAGAGCAAGTAACTCGCCTAAAAGACGAATTCGCAATCTACATTGTTGGTTCTGGCCGTATCAGTGTTGCTGGTATGACTAAGTCAAACATGGGTCCTCTATGTAAAGGTATCGCTGCGGTTCTTTAATCGAAAAGCGAAACCTGTATTTGCAGACCAATAGATGTGTAAAAGCCAGCAATTAAGCTGGCTTTTTTGTGTCTGTCTCTTTGTATATAAGAGCTATTAGTGCACTTAGCCTTTTCGTTACTGGCTAATACTCTAGGAAAAATTCCACTCCTAGCTCGTGAGTACGCTCGCTACGAATTTTACCTTCACCATCTCGATGTTGATATGACCCACCAATCGCAAACTTATTGGTCACTAGATAACGTAAACCTAAGTGATAGACCTCTTCATCAAACAGGTCACTTCGATTCACTTGCACACTCCCGTTAGCTATCCAACGTTTCGCAAAGCCATAGTTAAGCTCAGCTTTTACCCCTTGGATGAACTCAGTGTCTGAAGATTCAGTTCGGTTGGTGTCATTATCTTCAACCTTACCTTTTGTGATACCAAGCAGGTAGTAAGCCACTATATCTAAATCTTTCTTAATGCTGTAACGGTAACCAACACCTGGCATCAGCGTATCAATTCGAGTTGTGGTGTCATCAGGGTGAATAAAGCGTGCGCTGTAGTCTCCCAGCAACAACCAATCATCCGTCATCGCGTAACTGACGCCTAATCCATACGACGAGGCGTTATTATTACTGCCTGCATCTTCATTTAAACTGCCCGAATGCGCCGTGGCATAAATATGGTCGTAATCTAAAATATCCACCGCGTTAGTGTCCGCCCACAAACTTGGAGAAAACATAAAAACCGCAGATACAAAACTAAGCTTCCACTTCGACATTCCTATCATCCTTAAACTGTCACTCCATTAATTGAAAGGTTAGTCTATCCATAAGACTTTAAAAAGGTTTTAGCTCACAGATTGATTTGTGACGGCAAAATATTATCAAATGTTGTACCATGAAATCATACAAACCAATGGATGATCATTATGGATGCTGAGTTATTAGAGATTCAAAACTTTCTGGCACAATACCCCCCTTTCACAGAACTCCCTGAGGAGATGTTGGCGAAAGTGACCAGTAGCGTGGAAATTTCTTATTACCGCCAAGATACCCCTATCATTCACTTTGGTGATCAAATTCATGACTTATATATCGTTCGAAGTGGCGAAGTCGAAGTCTACCGTCGTAAAGGCGAACTCTATAACCGCCTTGATGAAGGCCACTTGTTCGGGCAAATGGGTCTACTGACCAACAACAAGGTTCGTTTCCCAGTAAAAGCGACCGAAGATACTCTTCTCTACTGCATTCCTGAGCCAATTTTCCAAGAGCTCTACGACAACTACGACTCCTTTGCAGATTTCGTAGAAGTAGAAGACAACGCCCGTCTTCGCCAAGCAAACTCAAGTAATAACGATGCCAACGATCTCACGACATCCAAGGTAAAAACGCTACTGACTAGCGAAGCGCCGATGATCGAGAAGACTCGTACGATACAACAAGCCGCGACGATGATGGCCGAAGACAATGTCTCTTCCCTGCTGATCATTGATCCAGAAATCGTTGAAGATGATGAAGATGACTCAACACCCGTGATTGGCATCATCACCGACCGAGATTTATGTACTCGCGTTTTAGCTGAAGGGCTTGACCCATCGGATGAAGTCTCTAGCGTAATGACACCTGAGGTTATCTCTCTCGATCACAATGCTTACGTATACGAAGCTATGATGACCATGCTTCGCTATAACGTGCATCATTTACCAGTGCTTAAAGATAAGAAGCCGATTGGTATTATCGAAGCGACCGATATTGTTCGTTATGAGTCTCAAAACTCGCTATTATTGGTAAGTAGTATCTTCCAGCAACAAAGTATCGAAGATCTGAAGGTGCTTTCCGAGCAAGTAAAAGACAGCTTTGTGCGCTTAGTTAACGAAGATGCCAACGCCCACATGGTGGGTACTGCAATGTCGGTAATTGGTCGTAGCTTTAAGCAGCGAATTATCGAACTGGGCGAAGAGAAATTGGGCAAGTCGCCTATTCCTTACTGTTTCCTCGCACTGGGCTCTATGGGGCGTGATGAGCAGCTGCTGGTTACCGACCAAGATAACGCAATCATTCTTGATGATACCTACGACGAGAAAAAGCACGGTAAATACTTTGAGGAGCTGTCGACCTTTATTTGTGATGGCTTAGATCAGTGTGGCTATGTGTATTGTACTGGCGATATCATGGCGACTAACCCAACGTGGCGTATGACTCGTCGACAATGGGAAGAGTGCTTTGCCGATTGGATTGATGATCCAAACCCGAAAGCACTGTTAAATGCTTCAATCTTCTTCGACTTAGATGGCGTTTATGGTCGTCTGAAATGGGCCGAGCAATTGAACAGCTTTATTGTTCGACGCGCACGTAAGAACAATCGCTTCTTGGCGTGCCTTGCACGTAACGCACTCAACCGTACACCTCCGCTCGGCTTCTTCAAAGATTTCGTGATGGAGAAAGATGGCCGTCACAACAACTCTATCAACCTTAAGCGTCGTGGTACTGCGCCACTCGCCGATTTGATTCGTGTTCACTCGCTCGCGGTAGCGTCTCGCTCTAAGAACTCGTTCGAACGCTTAGATGACATTATTGACGCCGGTATTCTGCCAAAAGGCCGAGCTCAAGATTTGAAAGATGCGATGGAGTTTATCTCTCTGGTTCGTATTCGCCACCAAGCACACGATGTCGACAACAACATCGAGCCTGATAACAACATCGAGCCAGAGAACCTGTCTGACTTCGAACGACGTAACCTAAAGGATGCATTCCAAATATTAAGTAATGCGCAAAACTTCCTTAAGTTCCGTTATCAAGCCAGCAACAAGTTTAAGTAGGGTCTATGAACAAAATATTCAGATCACCTGCGGTCGATTGGCCATTTAAGTTTGCTCAGAAGCTTGAACGAGCGAGAGACGAGCGCTTAAAGCACTTTTATAGCCAGCCTCTTCCTGCGCCTGATACGCCACTTTCAGAAGTGATGTTTTTGGCTGTCGACTTTGAGACAACGGGGTTAAACCCAAACAAAGACGGCATCATTACCATTGGTTTAGTGCCATTTACGCTCAATCGCATCTACTTGCGACAAGCCAAACACTGGACTCTAAGACCAAAACAGAAACTTGAAGAAGAGTCTGTCGTGATTCATGGCATCACTCACAATGACATCATTGATGCGCCAGACCTTAGCGAAGTGTTGGGCGAGATCTTAGAATCAATGGCGGGACATATCCCTGTGGTTCACTATCGTCGTATCGAACGTGACTTTTTGGACAATGCATTGAAAGTGCGACTCGGTGAAGGCATTGAGTTCCCAGTCCTCGACACGCTGGAGATTGAATCTCAGATCCAAAATAAACTGGCTGGCGGCTTGTGGAACAAGCTGAAAGGTAAGAAGCCAGCTTCAGTGAGACTGGGTCAGAGTCGTCGTCGATACCATCTGCCCGACTACACGCCGCATCATGCATTAACTGACGCTATTGCGACCGCTGAGCTACTCCAAGCGCAAATTGCTCATCACTTTGACTCTGAGATGCCTCTGAAGAGTTTCTGGCTCTAGCTGAGTTACGTAAGCTAAATACAAACACAAAGCCCATCAACTTCCATTGGTGGGCTTTTTCATTTTTATCGTCTGTGTTTAAGCAACGGTTGGCCCGACTAAGCGCATTTCCCATAAGCGTTTAAACATATTATAACGTCACACCGCAGCAGTTCCGCTCTAATGGACGTCGAAAATCGTGATCGCTATTTGTCAGCGTGATTGGCATTATTACTTCCCAACCACAGACAACGTTTGGTAATAAAGACGCTTTTGCTGATACATATTCTCATCAGCGACTGAGAACAATTGCTCAACGTCTGTTGAATCACTAGAGGCTGCACCAATCGAGAATCTGACAGGAATAGAGATACCCGCTTTAGTCTCGATTGCCTGTTGCTCCTGAGCAATGTACAACTGCTCAGTCATCTTTGCGACATTGAGCGAACTCGACTCACCAGACGTTAAGGTAAGCACCGCAAATTCATCTCCACCCAAACGGTATAGATTACTGGCAGGTGTCAATTCGTGCCTGATTACGTCTACGCAGCGCTGTATCAGCTCATCCCCGATCTCATGCCCATGAACATCATTGGTCGTTTTCAAGCCATTGATATCAATAATGATCAAAGAAATCTGATTTTGATTGTCGTTAATGCTGCGTTTACTGAATTCGAGATCTTCATTAAAAGCTTTACGATTCAAACAGCCAGTCGGCATGTTAATCCGTGTAATATTTTCGAGCTCTAGCCAACCAGCTAACTGTTTTTGGTACATGTCAAAAATCAGAAGATCTTCTTCACTGAGGACATCAAATGAACTTGAACAAAAATACCCGATCGCCGTCCCCTGTGAGTCACAGAGTATCAGGTCAGCCTCGCCAGTCCGGTTAAAATGAAACTGAATCGAATGTTGAACAAGTAATGTCTTTAACTCTTGATCGACCATTTGAGGAATCAACCGATATTCAGCCGCGTGTCTTGATGATGCAAACTGAACGATCTTCAAAATACGATGCTTCTGGGATTCTTCACGCGCGAGCGAATTAGTTAACTTGCTGGTTTTCTCTTCGACTAAGTCCTCTAGCTGAACATTAAATCTTTCGAGTTTATCGTTACTTTCGGTAAGCTCACGGACTTGATATTGTATGCGACCCCACAAGGTTTCCAATAAACGACTCAGCGTGACGAACTCTGTAAAACGATGTTCATCCACACTATGAGTCGGTGACTGGTTATGCGAATACGACGTAACAGATTCAGCCAACAAGTTTAACTGCCCTGAGAACCAGCGGCTTAGGAACAGAGCAAACACAATCGAGATGGCAAGCGTCGCCACCAATATTCTGACAAAGACCACCTGAGCTTGTTGCATCTCTAATAAACGCTCACTGTCGGAAATATGATGTTTGACGTTCAGTACCAATTTGTCGGTAAAGAATGTGCTGTCGATAGAGATAATGTTCGCACTTTGTTCAGAAGATTGAGCATCCGTTGAATCAATATAGTTAAACTCAACCGACTCATTTTGATAAAGGAAAGGCGTCACTTTAGTCTTAAGTCTGTCATACCCCATAAGAACCACAAGATAACCCTGCGGCGTGTATGTAGAACCTTCTACCAAACGATAAGGTAAAATCGGCGCGACAAAAGCGATACCTGCAGCGGCATTATCCGCCACTTCAGTTTCGGTAAACTCGGTGTGGAACAATTTCCCTTGCCCATAAACCGATTGAGGACGCTTCAAGCTTTCTAATAACTGGCTCTGCTCAAAATGGTACAAGCTGCCTTTGCTGTCATAAATGGGCTTCCAGTTTTGGTCCAGAATATAAGTCGCGGACACACTCTCCGCTAGCGCATTGAAGCTATCCATCTTGTCCCAAACAACACTCGAGAAAAAGATATTACCACCCGCTTTAATCAATGATCGGTCATGCGAATACCATTGAGTTAGGCTCGCCGTCAGCTTAATTTGCTCTTGTACAGTTTGACGAATACCGCTCGTAGAGTTGTCCAGCTTGGTTTCTTTTTGCTCTAAAGAACTTTGGTTTTGTTTATTGAGAATCAACTGTCCCGCTAGGTAAACAGGAAGCATTGAGCAAGCCAGCAACACCAAGCCCATGGTGTATTTTAATGATAGCTTCAATCTCTTACCCTCATATTCGCCGAGTAATATTGAACAAAATCATTGTAAAATTTATGCAGTTCACTCTTTGGCATCCCTGACTTGTAACGCTGATACGCCCGAGCCGATGCCTCCCAAACGATCGCCATCTTGTAGTCACTCGACATCATTTGCGATGCTTGAAACTCATCGTACATATTTGAAAGTGTCTGGTTACCTTCCTCAACACGGCGTTGATTAACCTCATAAAACGGCGAAACCATGGCACTCGAGTGAGCTAAAGAGGTGAAACTGTTTGATTGCAGGTATTGAACGACTTCTTTCAAAGCCAATTTCTTATCTGGGTTTTGCATGCCTTTTTCCGTGACAGCAAAAACCTTTGCGCCACTAAATGAAGACATACTTTCACCACGATAGGTCGGCAACGAATTGATGTACAAATCTCGACCAAAGGCGGCATCGAGTTCGCTGAACGCCCAATCACCGTCAATCAAAAACTCGACTTCCCCATTGATGAACCTCTGCCTCGCGCAAATATCGCTGCACGATGATTCGATGACTTTTTTCTGCTGCAACATGTCGATGAAATCAAAGATAGCAACTAACCCTTCACCATTAACATTCTTCGACGATAATAAGTCTTCAGAAAAAAGCTGATAGAAAGCTAGATAGAAGTACATGTTTGGATTGGGAAAAAGCACGCTCACTTGATCGGACTGAGCAGAGCGTTCAATTAGGCTCTCCCATGTCACGACTTGCGCTTGAGGCTTGCTCGAATACAGAACGACTTGGTTTCCAATACCAACCGGTAACGCCTTAAGCTCACCGTTGATGACCACTGCATCGAGCGCTTTTTTCTCATAGCGTTGGGTATCGACCCAAGCATCAGGAAGCGTCGCTAAATCGATATATTCAGTTAGACCTAAGAAGTCAGAAGGAACCCAGATGGCGTCGGGAAAGGTATTGTCTCTAGGATCAGCAACAAGCAGTTCAGAACGAATACTGTTGACGTCAAACGAACGAATTTCTACACGATGATCAGTCATCGCTTCGATATGTTCTTTTACATAATCGGCCGTTTCATAATTAATACCAGCCCATATTTCAAGTGTGGACGAACAAGCAACGGCCGGAAATAGCATCGCAAATAGACTCAATAACCTCACACTTGGTTCCTTGTGGTAAAAATTAGACGTTGGATTTTAATCGCCCATCAATAAACCGGGCGATGCGGCTTATCGCTCACTGCTCATGATTAGAGACCTAGCTTTGGGCGACACGTTATATAGTAAAAAGTGCCTAAATAACAGTTGATACTCTCGCTTTAAGAGAAAGGTCTGCTCATTCTGATACATCCGTCATATCTCTGGATGACTGTTCTTACAATAAATCAACATACCATACCCTTTATTATTAACGACAAAAAAAATGCCGCAAAAGCGGCATCTATCTCGTTCGGTGCATTCGACACAGTAAAAATCAAATAAGCAATTTATCAGTCAAAGCCCTATCATCGATTAAGCGTATTTCTCTTCGAAATCTTTCATGAAGCTAACCAGCGCTTGAACGCCTTCCAGAGACATTGCGTTGTAAAGTGAAGCTCTCATTCCACCTACTGCTCTATGGCCTTTCAGTGATTTCAGACCTGCAGCATCAGCCAATTCTAGGAACTTGCCATCTAACTCAGGTTTCGCCAGTTGGAACGGCACGTTCATTCTAGAACGGTTTGCAGTGTGAACATCGTTTTTGTAGAAAGCTGAGCTATCGATTGCATCGTAAAGCAGCGCTGCTTTCTCTTTGTTCACCAACTCCATCGCTTCAACGCCACCTTGAGCTTTCAGCCACTTGAACACAAGGCCTGATAGGTACCAAGCGTAGGTTGGTGGTGTGTTGAACATTGAGTCTTTTTCAGCAAGTACTTTGTAGTTCAGAATACTCGGCAACACGTCGTTTGCGAGTTCGAGTAGATCATCACGTACGATTGCAATGCAGATACCCGCAGGGCCGATATTCTTTTGCGCGCCCGCGTAGATAACACCGTACTGAGACACATCAATCTTACGAGACAGAATGTTAGATGACATATCCGCTACGATTGGCTTATCCGTTTGAGGAAGCTCGCTGATTTCAATACCATCGATGGTTTCATTCGGACAGAAATGTACATACGCAGCTTCCGGGTCAATTTTCCAATCTTTAGCTGGAACAACCGCTGCTTTACCATCAATTGACGTCTTCGCGTTGAATACATCGATTTCGCAATATTTGCTCGCTTCAGTCACTGCACTTTCTGCCCAGTAACCCGCATCAATGTAAGTCGCTTTCGTCGCATCACCTAAAAGGTTTAGAGGAACAGCAGCGAATTGAGCACGAGCGCCCCCCTGACAGAAAAGAACTTTGTAGTTGTCTGGGATGTTCAGAAGATCACGTAGGTCCTGTTCGGACTCGTCAGCAACTTGAATAAATTCCGTGCTGCGATGGCTGATTTCCATCACGGAAGTCCCTAAACCATTCCAATCAATAAAGTCCGCTTGCGCTTGTTTCATTACCGGTTTAGGCAGTGCAGCTGGGCCAGCACTGAAGTTGAATACGTTATCTAATGTAAGTTCCATGGGGATGATTGCTCCTGCTAAATAATAACTATGCAAGTAATACCATGTTTTACCCAACATAAAAACAACAAAAGAGGTCTTAAGACCTCTTTTGTTTTGTACCGTATAAAATGTTTAAGCTTAACCTGCTAAATCACCCTATCAGTATTCACGCCTGCTCTGTTTATTGAACCAAAACCGGCATAAGTAGAGCGATTAATGGAATTTCTTGTCCATTTTCGAACACTAGGTTTCCATTTTCTAAGTCAGCGCTGATTTCATAACCACTGTCTGTTTCCTTGATCATTTCCATCACAAGCAATTCATCGATACCTTCACGGATGAATGGATACTCTTCAACAAGTTCATTTGAGAAGCTAGAGTGAACGTTGCCCGTTAATGCAGGCATGATCATCGAAGGGTTGCTGCTGATGTTTTCGGTCCCTTCCGGCACGCTCACCAACCACTTAGATTCGAACTGTCCCTTACCTAACTCTAACGACATGTTGTTCATTGAAAGGTCGAAACCTTTAGCAAACAGGATATCGATAAATGGAATGATCTCTGCAACGTCTTCTTGCGTCATCACAGGATTAGATTGGTAAATCTCAAAGATTTTCTCAAACGACTCGCTATCCAACTTCGACATTTCAAAATCGACGTTTAGGTTGTTCAACTGGCCTTCAATGGTCTCGATGTTTGCGATATCCAGCTTGAGGTTGCTGCGCAGACGCTTAGTTGCTTCATCTAGATGTGATTCAAAATCGTACTTAGAATTTTCAATGGTCATGAAAGGCTGCATTGCAGAATCTGAAACCAAGAAGCTATCGATAGTAAAATTCTGAGTACCTAACCAGTAGCCTTTCGCTTGTTGGCCTGAACCCACACCTTTCAGATTAGAAAGCGTTACCTCTTCACCGGTTTCAAAATCAATTTGAACTGAAGGGATTGAAAGCTCGTAATCAACTTGGCCTAAAACAGTCGCATGGCCAGAAAGATTCGATTTAGTGATCGAGACCGAAGTCCCATTCTCATCAGAACCTTGGTGATTGAACTGGCTTAACTCAAAGTTAAAGTCAGTGTTGCCGTTTAGCTCAGTACTAGTGGTCAGAGTTAAAGGCAGAATATCGGTATTCTCAAACGTCGACAGTGCATTTAGACTCACCAAACCATGGCTAACCGCACTATTTATGACAAACTCACTCGGCAACCCATCAATCGCAAGTTGCTCTTTCAGGTTTTCATCCGTCACAGTTAAACGAGTGGTTACGTTGGAAGACAAGTAACCTCTATCGTATTCCACGATCTCAGCTTGAATGCTTGAATTGTTAAGCTTTGCAACGCCATCGGTAATCGCATTTTGTCCAATTTGCCCAACCGCTAGCGGCCAACAAAGTGCCAGTGAGATTGCTCCGCCAATAGCACCAATTTTTCTTAACTGTTCCATGAGTTCTCTTTCTACACGTGTCTATTTTTTTTAGTCTAACCCATCAGTAGCAAACAAGAAACATTGAGTTAAATCAGTCTATTGCTCGATACTTCGATTGCCTCAATAAATTAACGGCTAGCTCTCATCCTTATTCGGCGGTTCTTGCTAGGCTAAAGACGTCGCTACTATTAAGGTTGAGCTGTGAATCAATACGCTGTTATCTGTTTGGACAATAATCCGGTTAGCATTGAAAGAATACGTTCGGAGCTGGCTCCGTTGGCTTCTGTATTCGATATTTATACTGCCGAGAACATAGAAGACGCACATCACGCATTAGAAGATATTCATGATCACAACCAAACCGTTGCCTTGGTGATCACTCATCATCATTCTGAATTTAATGGCGTGCAATTCCTGATTGAACTTGAACAGCTGCCCCATAGTAATACCGCAAGAACGATATTAGTCAGCGCTTCGTCAGACATTCAATCCATTTTAACCGCTGTGAATGAAGGTAGGCTCAACCACTGTTTAACCAAACCGGTTCAAGATCAGGTTCTGTTCAAATCAGCGCAAAAAGAGCTGACCTCTTTTGTTATCCAATACGACTCAGAAAACCTGCTCTCTTACAGCGATGCATTGGATCAACAACGCTTACTCAGAGCGCACATTGAGCAAAAGATTCACTCTTTCCAATCGGGTTTCATTCACGACTACCACCAGCTTTCTGATAATGCCCTTGCAGAACGTGTCGTCAGTGCCTTACAAGATGTGTTTTCAAAAGATGACAAAACTAAGGCCATTCGTGACTATTCCCCCGAGCATCTACTCACTGTGGAAGGCGAAGACAATCGCTTTTTATGGCTGATCATTGAGGGTGAAGCAGCTCTTTATAAGAAAGATGAACTTGGGCAACAGCGGGAAGTGGTACGTCACTCCAAAGGGAACATTGTTGGCGGGATGTCATTTGTAACAGGCGAGCCTTCGTTTTCTACGGCGATCACCCTAACGCAGACTCGCGTTATCAAACTGGATAAAGATAGCTTTGCTCAGGTGATGCATTCAAACAATACCCTGCTGCCTTTATTTACCAATCTATTGCTCCGTCATTTTAATCGACGTTTGCAACGCAGCATCACCAATAAGATCAAACTGCAGCAGACACTAGAATCATTAGAGTCTGCACATCAACAACTGATCGAGAAAGAGAAAATGGCGATGCTCGGGCAGCTAGTCGCGGGAGTCGCACATGAGCTGAATAACCCGATTGCTGCCATATTAAGAAGCATCGAAACTCTGTCAGACCATCTCGACCAAATATTGGCAAACCTATCCGTTCCAGAGTCCAATAAAGGGACTGACGTACTGGCACATTCAAAGTTAGCTAAGCCACTATCAACAGCCCAAGAAAGACAGCTCGTAAAGCATCTTACGTCGACGATTAATGACCGTGCTTTAGCAAAAAAAGCCGTGAGACTAAACCTAAGCCAAGACTCTACGGTTCTAAACACATTAAAGGCGTCCCCTGTCGCAGGCAAAGAGCTGCTCAATGACTTAGAGCATTACCATTATGTTGGAAACTCTATCCGCTCAATTCAAGTGTGCAGCAAGCGTATTGCCGATATGGTCAAAAGCTTAAAAAGCTATGCTAGAGAAGATGAAGAAGTTCGCCACTACACAGATATCCACGAAGGGCTTGAAGATACCTTAGTGATCTTCGAAAACAGGCTTAAACACCACCAACTCGAAAAGCATTACGATACCGACTTACCGCCTTTATTGTGCCAGTCGCTCTCGCTGCAACAAGTGTGGACCAACCTTATCTCCAATGCGCTCGATGCCCTATCTGAACGAGGAAAAGTGACCATCACCACTTCTCAACAGACAAAAGGCGACGACGCGTTTCTTGTGGTGCAAATCTCCGATACTGGCCACGGCATTGCCAAAAAAGACATCAACACCATTTTCAACCCAAATTTCACGACTAAAAAAGAAGGCAACTTTGGTTTAGGGATTGGGTTATCCATTTCTCAACAAATCGTTTCGGCTCATCAAGGGTTTATTTTGGTGGAGTCAGAGGTAGGCAGCCATACAAACATGCAAGTGTGGCTTCCATTCAAACAAGAAGGAGCACCTCATGAATAAGTACCTAATTTTATGTGTCGATGATGAACCTGAAGTTCTCAATAGTGTCCTTCAGGACTTGGCGATATTTGAAGAGAACTTTCTGGTTGAAGGTGCAGAGTCGGTCGGTGAAGCCAAGCAAGTAATCAAAGAAATGGGACAAGATGGTATTAAGCTCGCGTTAATCTTGTGCGACCACATCATGCCAGAAAAGACCGGCATCGATTTTCTGATCGAACTCAATCAACACGACGCTACTAAACCAACACGTAAGCTGCTGCTCACAGGGCAAGCAGGGCTGGAAGATACCGTCACGGCCATTAACAACGCTGCACTTGATTTCTATATTTCAAAACCTTGGCAAGGCGATCAACTGAGAGACACGATTACTCAACAATTGACTGACTATGTCATTGCCAACGACAAGCAATTGCTAAACTGGACTTCCATCTTAGATACCGAGCGCATACTGACTTCAATGGCGGATAAACGCACCAGTTTTGGTGAATAGCACTGATTGGTTAATGGATACTGAGAATAGCGTCATCCGATATAAAAACCTTCCAAATGTATACAAATTTTGGATAATTCGCTCGTCTATTTTTCTCATTCGCCATAAACATGAGATCTCCGTTACATACTGATCCTTAATTTGCTTGTTTTTTAACTAAATGAGTAAGGTTTTACATTTTAAAGGATTACTTTTCCGTGAGTTAGATTAAACTGTCTCAATGTTTATGGTTTGCCGATTTGTCTCAAACCAAAGGAATTAACACTAATATAGGTTTACGGTCGTTATGCGCAAAATTCTACTTACTACCGCTATGCTATTGGCTTCTGGTCAAGCACTAGCTGTTGATGAACAACCACAGGTAATGAGCAACTTTAACTATGATTACTTTGAAGCACGTATCGGTGCTAGCCCAGTAACATTTGGTGGTGCGTTCAGTAAGTCCATTCACCCGAACGCTCACGCTATAGCACGTATCGATTCAGAATTTGAAAGCGATTACGACTCAGCTGTAGGTCTTGGTTTCCACGCTCCATTAAACAACTGGGCAGACCTAACAGGTGAAATGCTAGCTCGTATCGTTCAACCTGAGAACTCAAGCTCTACTGATATCGGTATGGAAATCAACATTGGTGTTCGCCAATGGCTTGGTCCACAACTAGAAGTTGGTGGTAAAGGTGGTTACGTTTCTATCGATGACAACGATGATTGGACAGGTTCTGTTTACGCGCGTTTCCACTCTACAGAGCTTTTCTCTCTAGGCGCTGAAGCTCGTATTAACGACTTCTACGGTGACCAACTTATGTTCACTGCTCGCTTCAAGTACTAATACTTAAAGCCAAGCTAGCTCTTAACGAGCACTTAGCCTTTTGATACTTAGTCTTTTAAGAAATCCGACTAAGACAGAAACAAAAAAACCGAGGACATTCCTCTAATGCCGTTCACTTAA